>NZ_JBQEPJ010000001.1:872322-1030356 GCF_052045715.1 Microbacterium sp. 22179
AAGAGAAACCGCGCCGTCCCTCCTCCTTCGGATCCCCCCCCCCCGCTTCTCTCATTCCGAGAGGGGCTGGCGGGGCAGGCGCCGCACCTTGGCGCGCCGGCGGCGACGCTCGGGCACCATGGAGCGCATCTCGTCGAGCTTCCCGAAGCAGAACAGCCGGTCATCGGCCTCGAGCACGACGTGCTTGCGCGGGTTGGGGATCACCGTCACCCCGCGGTGCAGCGTCAGCACGGTGATGTCGCGTTCCCACAGACCCGCCTCGCCGAGCGTCTTGCCCACGAGGTCGACGGCGCCGTGCACCATGAGCTCGGCGACGCCGTACCCGGTCGAGACCGTGAGACGCTGACGCACATCGATCTCGGGGAACGCGACCTGTCCGGCGATGTAGTCGATGATCGCTCCCGCGACGTCGAGCTTGGTCGCCGTCTCGATGCCCTGGAGACCCGGCGAGGAGTTCACCTCCATCACGAGAGGGCCGTCATCGCCCTCGAGCATGTCGACGCCGGCGACGCGCAGGCCCATGATCTGCGCGGACCGGACGGCGGCGCGCTCGTACACCGGATCGAGCTCGACCGCCTCGACCGATCCGCCACGGTGCACGTTCGATCGGAACTCGTCGCCGGCCGCCGAACGGCGCATCGCCGCGACGACGCGATCACCGACGACGAGCGCGCGGATGTCGCGACCCCGGCTCTCCGCGATGAACTTCTGGATCAGCACGTTCTGCTTCGTGGAGTGCAGCGTCTCGATGATCGCCTCCGCCACCTTGACCTGCGGGGCGAGGATCACGCCGATCCCCTGCGTGCCCTCCAAAAGCTTGATGACGACAGGGGCCCCGCCGACGCGCTCGATGGCCGGGCGCACGTCGGCACGATTGCGCACGAAGGCGGTGGGCGGCATGGCGATGTTGTGCCGCGACAGGATCTGATTCGCGCGCAGCTTGTCACGGGCGCTCGAGATTCCGTTGGCCGTGTTCGGCGTGTAGACGTCCATCTGCTCGAACTGTCGCACGACGGCGGTGCCGAAGTACGTGATCGAGTTGCCGATGCGCGGCAGGATCGCGTCGTAATCGCTGAGCTGACGCCCCCGATAGTGCAGGTCGGGTTCGTCCGCGGTGAGGTCGATCGCGAAGCGCAACGTGTTCAGCACCTTGACGTTGTGCCCGCGCTGGAGCGCGGCGGCACGGAGGCGCTGGGTGGAGTACGCCTGGGGCGCACGGGAGAGCACTGCGAGCTTCACGAAGATTTCCTGCCAGGATGGTCGGGTGACGAAGACATCCCATTCAAACACTCTTACGGGGTGGCGAGAATGGGTGAGCCTGCCCGATCTCGGCGTGGACTGGATCAAGGCCAAGATCGACACCGGCGCACGTACTTCATCGCTCCACGCGTTCGACATCCACGAGTTCGATCAGGACGGCGCGCCGTGGGTCAGATTCAAGGTGAAGCCCTGGCAGGACAGTCAGGCGGATGCCGTCGTGGTCGAGTCCCCCGTGCACGACCGTCGCGCGGTGCGCAGCTCCTCCGGCCACGCGCAGGAGCGCCTCGTGGTGGAGCTCCTCATCCGCCTCGTCGACCGCGAGGTGCTGGCGGAGGTCACGCTGAGCAACCGCGACGAGATGGGCTTCCGCATGCTCATCGGCCGGGAGGCGCTCCGGCAAGGGTTCTCGGTCGACCCCGCGCGATCGTTCCTCGGGGGCCGGGCGCCGCGTGAAGCCCGTCGCCGGAACCGCGGCAGGATCTGACCGCTCAGGTGCGGATCAGCACCGTGCCCACGACCTTGTCGTGGAGTCCGCGCTGGTCGGCATCGAAGATCACTGCGGGGATCACGACGATGAGCAGCGCCGTGCGCACGATCGGTCGCCACAGGCCCACCCAGCCGCCGTCGAGGCGCACCACGCGCATCCCGAGGATGCGGTGCCCGGGGCTTCCTCCCGCCGTGGGGATGAAGAGGATCTGCAGCAGGGCGAACACGGCCATCGGGCCGAACTGGCTGAGTCCCGCCGCGGCGGGCAGCGCGAACTGGTCGAAGCCGAGGAACGCGGTGGCGATGATCGTGGCCGCGACGTAATCGATCAGGAGCGCTCCGATGCGTCGTCCGAGGCGTCCGACGCTCCCCGTGCCCGACGCGGGCAGTCCGAGGCGTTCACCGGGGTAAGCGTTCACAGCATCCGTCACCATCCCAGCCTACCGAGAGCCGATATGCGCTCCGACCGGCGAGGCGCTGTAACACGCTCGAAACAAAGTCGATACCGTGGAGAAATCCCCCGACCGTACTCTGCGAGTGGCCCCGAAGCCATCGATCCGTCTTACAGGAGTCGTACATGTTCAAAGATTCGTCCGAGGTTCTGAGCTACATCAAGGAGAACGACGTCAAGTTCCTTGACATCCGTTTCACCGATCTCCCGGGTGTGCAGCAGCACTTCAACATTCCTGCATCGACGGTCGACGAGGCGTTCTTCACCGAGGGCCAGCTGTTCGACGGCTCCTCGATCCGCGGCTTCGCCAGCATCCACGAGTCCGACATGCAGCTCATCCCCGATGTCACCACCGCGTACATCGACCCCTTCCGCGAGGCGAGCACCCTCGTGATGATCTTCGACATCTACAACCCGCGCACGGGTGAGATCTACTCGAAGGACCCGCGCCAGGTCGCCAAGAAGGCCGAGAAGTACCTCGCCTCCACCGGCATCGCCGACACCGCGTTCTTCGCCCCCGAGGCCGAGTTCTACATCTTCGACGACGTGCGCTACTCCGTCACCGCCGGTGAGAGCTTCTACAAGGTCGACTCCGAAGAGGCCGCGTGGAACACCGGTCGCGAGGAAGAGGGCGGCAACCTCGCCAACAAGACCCCGTACAAGGGCGGCTACTTCCCCGTCAGCCCGGTCGACAAGACGGCCGACCTGCGTGACGACATCACGCTCAAGCTGATCGACGCCGGCTTCATCCTCGAGCGCTCGCACCACGAGGTGGGCACCGCGGGTCAGCAGGAGATCAACTACCGCTTCGACACGATGGTGCACGCGGCCGACGACATCCTGAAGTTCAAGTACATCGTCAAGAACACCGCCAACGAGTGGGGCAAGGTCGCGACCTTCATGCCCAAGCCGCTCTACGGCGACAACGGCTCCGGCATGCACACGCACCAGTCGCTCTGGAACGACGGCAAGCCGCTGTTCTACGACGAGGCGGGCTACGGCCAGCTCAGCGACATCGCGCGCTGGTACATCGGTGGCATCCTGGCGCACGCGCCGGCCCTGCTCGCCTTCACCAACCCGACGCTGAACAGCTACCACCGTCTGGTCAAGGGCTTCGAGGCGCCGGTCAACCTGGTCTACTCGGCCGGCAACCGCTCCGCCGCGATCCGCATCCCGATCACCGGCTCCAACCCCAAGGCCAAGCGCATCGAGTTCCGCGCACCGGACGCCTCGGGCAACCCGTACCTGGCCTTCGCCGCGCAGCTCATGGCCGGCCTCGACGGCATCAAGAACCGCACCGAGCCGCACGAGCCCGTCGACAAGGACCTCTACGAGCTTCCCCCCGAGGAGGCCAAGGGCATCCCGCAGGTGCCGAACTCGCTGCTCGACTCGCTCGACGCTCTTGCGGCCGACCACCAGTTCCTCCTCGAGGGCGGCGTGTTCACCAAGGAGCTCATCGAGACCTGGATCTCGTACAAGTACGAGAACGAGATCCTCCCGATGGCGCAGCGCCCGCACCCGTTCGAGTACGAGCTGTACTTCGGGGTCTGATCCCGGATCGAGAAGAGCGCCCCACCGGCTTCGGCCGGTGGGGCGCTCTTTCGTTCTGCAGCGGCGTCACCCGCGCGGCATCGCGAACGCGTGGAGGCCGAGCTCCCGGCTCAGGACCTCGCTCACGTGATGTCCGCGCACGCTGGTCCCCTGCTCGTCGAGCGGCGGACTCACCACGGCCGCTCCCAGCGCCGTCGGCGCCGCGAGGACGATCGCGCCGGACACGCTCGACTTCGCCGGCACACCGACCTGGCGCATCCACCTCCCCGACCCGTCGTACACGCCGCAGGTCGCCATGACCGAGACGACGTCGCGTGCGACGTCGGAGCCGACGACCTGCACCCCGGTCAGCGGGTTCCGCCCTCCGGCGGCGAGCGTGGCGCCCATGGCCGCCAGATCGCGCGCGTCGACGAGAACGGCGCAGGCGCGGGCGTAGACGCCGACCGCCTCGTCGGCGCCGACCTGCAGCGTGCCCTCCGAACGCATCAGGTGAGCGAGCGCGTGATTGCGATCGCCGAGCAGGTGCTCGCTCTCGGCGACGCTCTCGGAGACGCTCAGGTCACGACCCGCGAAAGCCGACAGTCCCGCGAGGATCCGTCGACTCCTGGCGGCGGCATCCGCGCCGTCCACCAGCGCCGAGGTGAGCAGCGCGCCGGCGTTGACCATCGGGTTGGGCGGGCGGCCGGTGCCGCTCTCCAGCTTGATCGCGTCGAAGGCCTCCCCCGTCGGCTCGATGCCCAGACGATCGAGAGCCGCGGGTCCATGGTCCTGGAGCGCCAGGGCGAAGAGGAACGGCTTGACGGCGGATTGGATGCTGATCTGCACGTCGGCCTGAGCGGTCGCCCTCGTCTCGCCGTCGAGCGTGACGAGCGCGATGCCCAGCAGGTCGGGGTCGGCATCGGCGAGTTCCGGGATGCTGTCGTCGACGGCGCCCCCTCGCTCGCGCAGCGCCCGGTCGCGCACGCCGTCGAGATCGTAGGAGAGGGGATCGACCGCGGAGTTCATGGTCCCAGCCTGTCACGCCCGGGCCGAGGCTGGTCAGCTCGCCGGGTCGTACCCGAACTCCCGGAGCTCCTGAGGGCACCGGCATGCGTGAGCGACGCGCGCAGCCCAGTCGACGGCATCCGCTCGCGTGGGCAGCTCGAGGACGAGGAATCCTCCGGTGATCCGCGACCCGGGATACGTCTCGTCGCGCACGGCACCGCGACCGGTCACCAGCACCGGAGCCACATCCTCGTCGATCCCGCCGCCGAAGACGTAGACGCCCGCGCTCTTCGCCTCGTCGATCACGGCGTGCGAGGTCTCGACGACTTCCGGGAACTCCTCCTCCGTCAGATCCATCGCTTCGGCGGGGAAGGAGATCAGGTACTTGGTCATGCTCCGATGGTGCGTCGCGGGACGGGAGTGCGCAAGAGCCAGTCAGCGCGTGACCGCGGCCGGGTGATCGATACGTCCGTCGACGAGCTGGACCACGGAGTGCATCCGTGGCAGATGGACGAGATCGTGGGTGACGAGCAGCGTCGACGTGCGCCGCTCGTCGGTCAGACGCAGCAAGAGGTCGATGATGCTCGCGCCGCGCTCCTGGTCGAGTGCGCTGGTCGGTTCGTCGATGAGGAGCACGCTCGGTTCGTTCATCAGCGCACGCGCGATGTTCACGCGCTGACGCTGTCCTCCCGAGAGCTGGTGCGGACGCTTGTCGAGGTGCTCCGCGAGGCCGACATCCCTGAGGAGCGATTCGGCACGTCGGGTCGCGGCCGCACGGCGTCGCCGCGGACGACCGCCACCGAGCTCGTTCATGACCACGAGTTGCTCGTGAGCGGTCAGGGACGGGAGAAGATTCGATTGCTGGAAGACGATCCCGATGGACGTGCGGCGCAGTTCGGACGCCCGATCTGCCGTCAGGGTCGTGGCATCGACGCCGTCGATCACGACACGACCGGAGTCCGGCCGGATCAGCGTGGCCGCGACCGCCAGCAGGCTCGACTTGCCCGAGCCGCTCGGCCCGGTGATCGCCGTCACCTCGCCCGGGGACGACGAGAGCGTGACGTGGTCGACGGCGGTGATGCGATCGCTTCCGTCGGGGAAGGTGAGGGTGATTTCTTCGAGGCGGATCATCGGTTGCTCCCGAGTGAGGTGAGGGGGTCGGCGGAGGTGACGGAACGGAGGGCGAACGCGGCGCCGGCGAGACCGAGGACGATCATGAGCACGGCCGGAAGCACGGTGGTGAGCGGACTCAGGAGGAACGGCAGCGCGGCACCCGCAAGAGCTCCGAGGATCGACACGACGCCGATCCCGACGCCGATGCCCACCACGAGCACCAGCGCCGCCTGTCCGAGCGCATCGCGCACGAGCACCGAGGTGCGGGCGCCGAGGGCCTTCAGGATCGCGATGTCGGGTGTGCGCTGCATCGTCCACACGGTGAAGAACGCGCCGATGACCAGCGCCGAGATGCCGAAGAGCATCGCGACCATGAGGAGCAGGGACCCGATCTCCGAACGGAAGGCGCTCAGCGCCGTCAGCGAGCCGACGATGGTCGTCGATCGAGTGCCGATCCGGCTGTCAGCCGCGTCCCAGTCGGGTGAACCGGTGACCGCGAGCACCGTGGCGAAGGCATCCGGATCACCGGTCGCTGCCGCGTACGCCTGCCAATCCGCGAGGGTCATCCGCACGACGGGCGTGTGGCTGTACCAGTCGTCTCCCTCGATACCCACGACCGTGTACGCGGTGCCCGCGATCGTGACCGGGTCGCCGAGGTGCGCGTCGAGCTCGTCCGCTGCGGGACGCGAGAGCACGAGCTCTCCGGAGGCGACGGGCGACTGCGGTGCGAAGCCGGGCTGCACGCCGAAGACGGCGATCGACGCGACGGTGTCTTCCGACTCCGCTCTGGTCTGACTGATGCCGAGGGGGTGCACGGATTCGACACCGGCGGTGGATTCCCACTCGGATGCCTGCTCCGCGGTCACTCGTGACTCGGCGAAGCTCGGGCCATCGTCGGCGCCGGGATCGGCGAAGACCACGCGGTCCCCGGCGATGCCGACCACGGCAGAGATGTTCTGGACGGCGAGGCCGCCGGTCAGACCACTGAGAAATCCGACCAGGACGGTGATGAGCGCGACGACGGTGCCGATCAGGACGAATCGTCCGCGGGCGAAGCGCAGGTCGCGGAGGGCGATGTACATGCGGGGTTCCTCTCCTGCCGTCGGAGTGACGACGCTTCCACTCTCCTGTCTCGGGGGTCCGCGCTCATCGGCCGTGTGCATGGTCCTGACCAGCCGTTCGGTGGGGGACGGAATCGTCCTTTCGGACGATGCGGTGCGCACCCCGAAGCGTAGGATTCGAGGCATGGCCCACACCCCGCTCACACCCGTGTTCACGGGGTTGCGGACGGGATTGCACCTTCTGTTCGTCGCGCTGTGCGGACTCGTCATCGTGCGGGCCTTCCTCGCTCCGACCCCGACGAGCATCCCCGCGATCGCGCTCACCGTCGCGCTTCTGGCGACATACGGGTGCGGGGCGGCGCTGGCTCGCTCGACCTCTCGCTCGAGCTGGCTCACGGGTGTGTGGCTCGCGGCGGTCAGCGTCGAATGGGTGCTCCTGGTCTTCCTCACCGCCGAGGCCGCGTATCTGGTCTTCCCCCTGTTCTTCCTCTACCTGCACGTGCTCGGGCGCCGATGGGGCACGCTCACCCTGCTCCTGGCGACCGGGGTGGCGATCTGCACGCTCGGTCTTCACAGCGGATGGACCGTCGGCGGGGTCGTGGGGCCCCTCGTCGGCGCCGGCGTCGCCCTGCTGATCGGCCTCGGCTACGAAGCCCTCGCTCAGGAGGCACGACAGCGGGAAGATCTCATGCGCGAACTGCTCGCGACCCGCGACCGATTGGCGACCACCGAGCACGAGTCGGGAGTGCTGGCGGAGCGCGCACGTCTCGCACGGGAGATCCACGACACGCTCGCGCAGGGGCTGTCGAGCATCCAGATGCTGCTCCATGCCGCCGAGCGGACGGATCCGGAGCGCCCGGGGATCGAGCACATCCGCCTCGCTCGTGAGACCGCCGCGGACAACCTCGGCGAGGCACGCCGGTTCATTCGCGAACTCGCTCCCCCGGACCTCGATGACCACGGTCTCGCGGGGGCCCTCCGCCGTCTGGCCGACGACCAGTGGTCGCCGCAGGGACTCGACGTCGACGTGCGCGTCTCGGAGGCGGTCGATCTCCCCATGCACGTGCAGACCGCGCTGCTGCGGATCGCCCAGGGAGCGATGTCGAACGTCGTGCAGCACGCCGATGCGCGCACCGCGACGATCGCCCTCACCCTGGGTCCCGGCGACCTGGAGTTCGTGATCTCCGACGACGGCCGCGGGTTCGACGCCGGCCTGGACGCCGACCGCCCCGCCCGTTCGGACTCGTTCGGACTGCGCGCGACGCGCGAGCGCGTGGATCAGCTCGGCGGCACCCTCGACGTCCGTTCCCTTCCGGGTACGGGGACCACGCTGCGCGTCTCCTTGGCTCTCGAGGGCCGCGCATGATCCGCCTCCTGGTCGTCGACGACCATCCCATCGTCCGCGCCGGACTGGTCGCTCTGTTCGCCCTCGACGACGACATCGAGGTCATCGCGGAAGCCTCGACCCCCGACGAGGCCGTCGCCGTCGCAGAACGCGCGAACCCCGATGTCGTGCTCATGGATCTGCAGTTCGGCGCGGGAACGGCCGGATCCGGTGCCGAGGCCACGCGGAGGATCCGGGCACTCGACGCACCGCCCTACGTGCTCGTCCTCACGAACTACGACTCCGACGCCGACATCCTCGGAGCGGTGGAGGCGGGCGCGAGCGGCTACCTGCTGAAGGACGCGCCGCCGCACGAGCTCTCCGCGGCGGTCCGTGCGGCCGCGGCCGGGGAGAGCGCACTCGCGCCCGTGATCGCCACCCGGCTGCTGCAGCGGATGCGCGCCCCGAAGGCGAGCCTGAGCGCGCGCGAGATCCAGGTGCTCGAACTCGTCGAAGCCGGCCGCACCAACACCGAGATCGCGAGCGAGCTCTTCGTGAGTGAGACGACGGTCAAGTCGCATCTCGCGCACATCTACACGAAGCTCGACGCGACGTCGCGCACGGCCGCGGTATCGGAAGCCCGGCACCGCGGCATCCTGCGCTGACCCGCCCTCCACAGGCACAGAACAGTGGCCTGCGCAAGCCCGCGTGTCCCTGCTTGACCCGGGTCGGACGCGGTGGTCAACTGAGAGGTCTGCACTACGAGGGGATCCATCATGCGCCGCAGGAAATCAGTCACGAGGACCGAGACCATCGAATCGGGCCCCGCGACGGGCCGCACCTCGCGGCAGGTCAGCTCGGTCACGGCCGCGGCCCGCACGAATCCCTTCATGTTCGGACTGCTCGGCGCACTCGGCGTGCTGGTGGCCCTCGCGATCGGCGGGATGGTCGGCCAGCTGGCGACGGTGTTCGTCTACATCGGCGTCGCGATCTTCCTCGCCCTCGGACTCGACCCCATCGTCTCGTTCATCGAGCGCAAGCTCCCGCGGCCCGCCGCCGTCGCGATCGTCGTCGCCGTCGTGGTGCTCGCCTTCGCGGGCATCATCCTCGCGATCGTCCCGATCCTCGTGGAGCAGATCACCAACCTCGTCAACGACGGCCCGCAGATGGTCGAGGACTTCATGGCCAGCGCCTGGTTCAAGGACGTGACGGCGCAGTTCGGATCGACCTTCGAAGACGCGGCCCAGGGGGTTCTGAGCTTCGTGCAGGATCCCGGCAACATCCTCAACATCAGCGGCGGGGTGTTCGCGGTCGGCGCGGGTATCGCCGGCGGCTTCACGGGCGTGACGATCGTGCTCATCCTCACCCTCTACTTCATGGCCTCGCTGCGCAGCATGAAGAAGGTCGCGACGCGCTTCGTGCCCGCCTACCAGCGCGACACGTTCAGCGGCCTGCTGGAAGACGTCTCCGGCGCCGTCGGGCGCTACGTCATGGGCCAGGCGAGCCTCGCCCTCGTCAACGGCATCCTGAGCCTGATCTTCCTCAGCATCATCGGTGCGCCGGTGCCGGCACTGCTCGCTCTCATCGCCTTCATCGGATCGATGATCCCGCTGGTCGGCACCCTGGCCGCGTCGATCATCAACTCGCTGATCTGCCTGTTCATCAGCCCCGTGACCGCGCTCATCGCCATCATCTACTACCTGGTGTACATGCAGGTCGAGGCCTACGTGCTCTCCCCACGCATCATGAACAAGGCCGTCGCCGTGCCCGGCGCACTCGTCGTGATCGCTGCCGTCGCCGGCGGTGCGCTCGGCGGCATCCTCGGAGCCCTGGTCGCGATCCCCGTGGCGGCGAGCATCATCATCATCGTGCAGAAGGTCGTGTTCCCCGCTCAGGACCGCAAGCAGGTGCCGCCGGCGCTCACCGCACCGTGAGAGCGCCCGGCTGCACCCGCACCGCGAACTGAGTGATCTCGCCCATCTCCTCACCGTCGATCTCGAAGACGAGCGGCTGGGCAAGCGAGACAGCGATCCTCTCCACGGCGAGATGCTGCGCCGAATCGGTGCTGACCGCCTCGTCGCCACCGGTGAGCAGCCGCCGGATGCCGTTGTCCCACACCACTGAACGCAGGGTGTTCATCCACTGGAGCGCGCCCTCCGAGCTGATGAGGAGAATGTCGAGCAACCCGTCGTCGAGCTGCGCATCGGGGAGCAGGCGGAGTCCGCCCTGGAGCATGCCGCAGTTGCCGATGAGCATTGTGTGCCCGCGCACCTCCTCGGGTTCGCGATCATCCACGGTCACGGTGATGTCGGTCATCTCCGTGCCCGCCAGCGCGCGCCCCATGGCTTCGACATACGCGAGCCATCCCGCCCGGTCCTTGAGGTCGTCGTTCGTCTCGACCAGCATCTGCGCGTCGATCCCGAACCCCACCATGACGGCGAACGCGCGAGTCTCGCCGTTGAACTCCACCCAGCCCAGGTCGATGTGCTGCGGAGTGGCATCGCGCACGCGCTCGAGGGCCGCGACCATACCGGTCAGCGGCACTCCCAGGTTGCGTGCGAGCAGGTTGCCGGTCCCCTGCGGAATGATCCCCAGAGCGACCTCCGTACCGGCCAGGGCTTCAGCGACGGCACGGACCGTCCCGTCACCGCCCACCGCTACGACCACCTCGCACCCGTCCGCAACGGCCTCCTCGGCCATCCCCCGCCCCGGATCTTCGATGCTCGTCTCCCACCACCGAACCGGGGCGTCCGTTCCGAAGACCTCGTCGACCGCGGCGCGCACCTCGTCTCCGTCGATCTTGGACGGATTCCACACGATGCCGATGCTCGAGACGCTCATGAGGCCAAGCCTGGGGCCGAACGCGTCTCGCCGCAAGTCGACACGGGTCTAGCCGTAGAACTCCTGCTCGAACGCCTTGCGGGCGCGGCGAGTGACGCCCAGGTACTCCTCCTCGAGCTCGGTGGCCGAGCGGTCGGGATACCCGAGGATCCGCGCGATCCCGTCGAGCTCGCGGCGATCCGCGGGGAGCACGTCGCTGGTCGTTCCGGTGAGGATCGTGATCGCCGAACGCAGACGGCTCGACAGCAACCAGGCCTCACGGAGGCGATCGGCGGCCTCGGCCGGGAGGAGTCCGGCATCGACCGCCGCGCCGAGCGCTCCCAACGTCGACGTCGTGCGCAGGCCCGGCACGGCGTGGGCGTGCTGCAACTGGAGCAGCTGCACGAGCCACTCCACATCGCTGAGCGTCCCGGGGCCGAGCTTGAGGTGGCGACGCGGGTCGGCCCCCTGGGGAAGCCTCTCCCCCTCGACGCGCGCTTTGATGCGCTTGATCTCGCGGGTGCCCTGCAGATCGATCGACGCGGGGTAGCGGATCGTGTCGGCGAGCTCGGTGAAGCGCGCGATCAGCTTGGCGCTGCCGGCGACGCCACGCGCCCGAAGGAGCGCCTGCGCCTCCCACGACAGCGACCAGCGGCGGTAGTACTCGGCATACGCCTCGATCGATCGCACCACCGGACCGTTGCGACCCTCCGGGCGCAGTCCCGCGTCGAGATCGAGCGGAAGCCGATGGTCGGTGACCTGTTCACGGAGACCGGCGACGATCTTCGTCGCGAGAGTCTGCGCGCGGTCGGGATCGACGCCGTTCGCCGCGTACACGTAGAGGATGTCGGCATCCGATCCGAAGCCCAGCTCCGCTCCCCCGAACCGGCCCATGGCGATCACCGCGAAGTCGAGCGCATCGTCCTCGGGCGGCACGACCTCGCGCAGCACCGCACGCAGCGCGGCCTGGATGGTCGCCTCGGTGATGTCAGTGAGAGCGGTCGCGACGTCCTCGATCGTCAGGACGTCGAGCACCCCGCCCATCGCAGTGCGCAGCAGCTCGCGACGCCGTAGCGCGCGCACGGCACGCAGCGCGTCGCCGATCGTCTCGTGCCGCGTCTGGATCGCCCTGGCCTCCTCCGACAGCGCGGCGCCGCCGCGCGGACGCAGGGACTCGGTGCTGTCGAGCCAGGCCACGGACTCCGGGATCCATTCCATGAGCTCGCCGATGTACCGCGACGTCGACAGGATCCGGGTGAGGCTCTCGGCCGCCCCCGAGGAATCCCGCAGCATCCGGAGGAACCAGTGCGTGTTGCCCAGGCGCTCGCTGATGCGGCGGAACGCGATCAGGCCGTAATCGGGATCGGTGCCGTCGGCGAACCATCGCACCATCACCGGCATGAGGTGGCGCTGGATCGTGGCCTTGCGGCTGAGTCCGCTCGTGAGCGCGCCGATGTGGCGCAACGCGCCCGCCGGATCGCGGAAGCCGATCGCCGCCAGACGATCGTGCGCCTGCGCGGTCGACAGGGAGCGCTCGCCCTCGGGCAACGCGGCGACCGCGCTGAGGAGGGGACGGTAGAAGAGTCGCGTGTGGATCTCGCGCACTTCGCGTCGCACGCTCTCCCAGCGCGCCCAGATGCCGTCACCGCTGTCGGCCAGCGCCGTGCTGCGCGCGAGGACCCGGAGTCCCGCGGGCGTCCGCGGCAGGAGGTGGGTACGGCTGAGCTCCTTGAGCTGGAGCCGGTGCTCCATCAGTCGCAGGACCCGGTAGTCGTCGGCGAAGGTCGTCGCCTCGACCCGTCCGATGTAACCGCCCTCGACGAGGGCCTCCAGGCTCTCGAGGGTGCCACGGGTGCGCAGGCTGGCATCCGTGAGTCCGTGCACCAGTTGCAGCAGCTGGACGGTGAACTCGATGTCACGCAGTCCGCCCTCGCCGAGCTTGAGCTGGTACGGGGCATCCTCCGGATCGATGTGCTCCTTGACGCGCTCGCGCATGCGCTGGACGCTGTCGACGAAGTCCTCGCGGGCCGCGCTCGACCAGATCTTCGGCTGCACGGCGCCGATGTACTCCGCCCCCAGCTCCGGATCGCCGGCGAGGGGCCGCGCCTTCAGCAGGGCCTGGAACTCCCAGCTCTTCGCCCAGCGGTCGTAATAGGCCAGATGGGATCCGAGCGAGCGGACCAGAGCACCCTGCTTGCCCTCCGGCCGCAGGTTCGCGTCGACCTCCCAGAGAGGCGGCTCCTTCTCGATGCCGCTCAGGCCGCGCATGGTCTCGCGGGCGAGCTTCGTCGCCAGATCGATCGCACGCGACTCGGAGACGATCTCCTCATCGGCCGTGCCGCCGACGAAGATCACGTCGACGTCGCTGACGTAGTTGAGCTCCCGCGCACCGGCCTTGCCCATGCCGATGATCGAGAGGCGGACGGCCGCCACCTCGCGCTGATCGACGGTCTCGCGCAATCGACTGCGCGCCACGGCCAGCGAGGCCTCGAGCGCCGCACCGGCCGCGTCCGCCAGCGCCGCCGCCACATCGGCGAGAGCCTCGACCGGTGCGGTCCGGGTGAGGTCGTAGGCCGCGATCGCCGCGAGGCTGCGGCGGTAGGCGACCCGGAGTGCCACGACCTCGTCGTCACCGCCGGACCGTGCGAATCCGTCGACGGCGCCGACACCGGCGAGCATCGCCCGGGTGAGGTCGTCGGCGGTCGGCAACGCATCGACCTCGGCGGCGAGCACCGCGAGCTCCGCGGGGTTGCGGAGGAAGAAGTCCGCCAATCCCTCGGATGCCCCGAACACCCGCCAGGTGCGGCGCTGGGTGTCTCCGCCGTCGAGCAGGGCCGCCAACGGCGCGGGATCGCGTCGCGCCACCCTCAGCATCCCGCGCACGGCCGCGTCGGGATCGGCGGCATCCGCCTCCGTCAGCAGCTCGGCACGCGAGCGACCGAGCAGTTCGGCGAGCTCGGCGAGGGCCTCCGCGGCCTCGCCGAGCTCATCGAATCCGAGTCGAGCCAGCGCGGACAGCGAGAAGGAATCGTCCGGACGGGCCATGCGCACGGCTCAGAGCAGCTCGAGGTTGTTCTTCAGCTCGAGCGGCGTGACCTGGCCGCGGTACGCCTCCCACTCCTTGCGCTTGTTGAGCAGCACGTAGTTGAACACCTGCTCGCCCAGCGTCTCGGCGACGAGCTCGGAGTCCTCCATGTACTCGAGGGCGTGGTCGAGGCTCGCGGGCAGCGACGAGTAGCCCAGCGCGCGGCGCTCGGCGTCGCTGAGCGACCACACGTTGTCCTCGGCCTCGGGCGGGAGCTCGTACTCGTCCTCGATGCCCTTGAGGCCGGCGGCCAGCATGAGCGCGTACGCCAGGTACGGGTTCGCGGCGGAGTCCAGCGCGCGGTACTCGACGCGCGACGACTGCCCCTTGTTGGGCTTGTACATCGGCACGCGCACGAGCGCGGAACGGTTGGCGTGCCCCCACGTGACGAAGCTCGGGGCCTCGTCGCCGCCCCACAGGCGCTTGTACGAGTTGACGAACTGGTTCGTGACGGCCGAGATCTCGTTCGCATGGCGCAGGAGGCCGGCGATGAAGTGACGCCCGGTCTTCGAGAGCTGGTACTTCGCGCCCTCTTCGTAGAACGCGTTCTGGTCGCCCTCGAACAGCGACATGTGCGTGTGCATGCCACTGCCCGGGTGGCCGCTGAGGGGCTTCGGCATGAAGGTCGCGTACACGCCCTGCTCGATCGCCACCTCCTTGATCACCGTGCGGAACGTCATCACGTTGTCGGCGGTGGTGAGGGCGTCCGCGTAGCGCAGGTCGATCTCGTTCTGACCGGGTCCGCCCTCGTGGTGGCTGAACTCGACCGAGATGCCGAGGTCTTCGAGCATCCGCACCGAACGACGACGGAAGTCGTGCGCCGTGCCGCCGGGCACGTTGTCGAAGTACCCTGCGGAGTCGACGGGAACCGGTCCCTCCGGACCGTACTGCGACGACTTGAGCAGGTAGAACTCGATCTCGGGGTGCGTGTAGAACGTGAACCCGGCATCGGCCGCCTTCGCGAGCGTGCGCTTGAGCACGTGGCGCGGGTCGGCGACCGCGGGCTGGCCGTCGGGCGTCGTCAGGTCGCAGAACATGCGGGCGGTCGGGTCGATCTCGCCCCGCCACGGCAGAGTCTGGAACGTCGTCGGATCGGGCTGCGCGAGCAGATCGGACTCATGGCTGCGCGTGAGCCCCTCGATGGCCGAGCCGTCGAAGCCGATGCCCTCGGCGAACGCGCCCTCGACCTCGGCCGGCGCGATGGCGACCGACTTGAGCGTGCCGATGACGTCGGTGAACCACAGGCGGACGAACTTGACGCCGCGCTCCTCGATCGTCCGGAGGACGAAGTCTCTCTGCTTGTCCATATCGTGCGGAGCCTCAGCCCTTTCCTTCGTCCCAGCCGGATTCGGCCGCTTCTTCATCGGCCCAGGCGCGGGAGCGCGCCTTCAGCGTCTCGGGTGCGTTCGCGGCCTCGGCCTCGGTGTCGAACGGGCCCACGCGGTCGATCGACTGCGAGATCATCCCGAATTCGACCTGCTTGGTCTCGAGGTTGTACCAGTACTTGTGTTCGCCGTCGGACATGGCCCGTCCCTTCGTCGTCTGATGTCATCGATCCTACTGGCGCGAACGCCTGTCGCTATGCTGTGGGTCATGGCAAAAGCGATCGGCGTCGACATCGGCGGTACCGGAATCAAGGCAGGAATCGTCGACCTCGAGCACGGCACGATGGCGTCCGATCGGGTACGGGTGCCCACGCCCGAGGGCGCGGCTCCCGGCGACGTGCTGCAGGCCGTGCAGACGGTGCTGAAGACCCTCGACGTGCACGAGTCGACCCTCCCCCTCGGCGTGGCCTTCCCGGCCATCGTGAAGCGCGGCAAGACGCTGTCGGCCGCCAACGTGTCGAAGGAGTGGGTCGACTTCGACGCCGAGCGCTTCTTCCGCGACGGCCTCGGCCGCAACATCGTGTTCGTGAACGATGCGGATGCCGCTGGCGTCGCCGAGGCACGGCACGGTGCGGCGCGCGACGTGCGCGGATTCACCCTGCTCACGACCCTCGGCACCGGCATCGGCTCGGCCTTCATCAACGACGGCGTACTGCTGCCCAACACCGAGCTCGGGCACCTCAACTTCCGCGAGTACGAGTCCGTCGAGCAGTGGGCCGCGACCTCTGCGCGCGAGCGCGAGGGGCTCACCTGGGCCGAATGGGCCGAGCGCCTGCAGGCGTTCTACTCGCACATCGAGTTCCTCTTCAGCCCCGACCTCTTCGTGGTCGGCGGCGGCGTGTCGAAGAACGCGGGCGACTTCCTCCCGCTCCTCGACCTGAAGACCCCGATCGTCCCGGCGATCCACCGCAACAACTCCGGCATCATCGGCGCAGCCTCGCTCGCGGGCGACTGACACCCTCGAGACCGCGAGAAGGCCCGGTGACCTGATGGTCACCGGGCCTTTCACGTCGAGGCGAATGGGCCGACCTGTACGCCGGGTTCTGTTCCGGGGTTCTTCGCCCCTTCGACGGCCATCTCTCTCGGCGACACGTTGCCGTGCCGCTCCAGCGGTCTACCCGAGGACTCGGCGAGCCGCGTCAACATCCTCTGTCTGACCTTGCTCCGGGCGAGGTTTACCTGGCGGGACATGTCACCATGTCCCCCGGTGGTCTCTTACACCACCCTTTCACCCTTACCCCCGGCGAACCGGGGGCGGTCTGCTCTCTGTGGCACTGTCTCGCGGATCACTCCGGGTGGGTGTTACCCACCGCCCTGCCCTGTGGAGCCCGGACGTTCCTCGGTGCGGTTGCCCGCCACGCGACCGTCCAGTCGACCCATTCGCATCTGCCAGTCTACGACGCCCGGCCGCGCCTCATTTCTCGGCGGACTCGGTGATGCGCAGATCCAGTGGCACGTCGATCGGGAACGTACCGAACAGGCGTGTGGTCGCGACGGCCGCCGCCTCGCGCACGGCGTCGGCGGCGGCATCCGCGAGCTCGACGGGGACGTGCAGGATCACCTCGTCGTGCAGGAAGAACGCGAGGTGCGCGGCCTCCGCGAACGGGCCGGATGCCGTGGCCGGAGTCGCAGCGGGCGGCAGGCCGCGCAACCGATGACGGATCTCGGCGAGCCAGATCAGCGACCACTCCGCCGCGGTGCCCTGCACCACGAAGTTGCGGGTGAAACGCCCCCAGTCGCGAGCGCTGCGCCGCGCCTGCGCGACCAGCGCCGCGTCGACGTCCGCTCCGGTGGCCGCGGACTGGAGCGCCGCCCACTCGGGTGACGGCTTCGGCGACGAGCGTCCGAGCCAGGTCGAGACCACCCCGCCGTCCTCCCCCGCGCGTGCGGCGGCATCGACGAGCGCCATCGCTCGCGGGTAGACCTTGCGCAGTCGCGGCACGAGCCGGCCGCTGTCGCCCGTCGTCGCACCGTACATGGCACCGAGCACGGCGTACTTGGCCTCTTCGCGTGTCGCCACCGCGCCCGAGTCGACGACTCCGGCGTACAGATCGGTGCCCTGCGCCGCACGCGCCATCACGGCATCCGAGGCCATCGCCGCGAGCATGCGTGGCTCGAGCTGGGCGACATCGGCGACCACGAGGGTCCACCCGGGGTCCGCCCGTACGGCGGGGCGCAGACTACGCGGCAGTTGCAGCGCTCCCCCGCCGGCCGATGCCCAGCGCCCGGTCACGACGCCACCGGGGATGTACACCGGGCGGAACCGCCCGCGGTGCACCCAGTCGGCGAGCCAGACCCACCCGTTGGCGCTGAGCAGACGCGACATCTTCTTGTAGGCCAGGAGCGGTTCGACGACCGGGTGTTCGTACTGCGCGAGCTCCCATTTGCTCGTCGACTCGACGGCGACCCCGGAGCGATGCAGCGCCCGCAGAAGCTTCGGCTGGCTGTCGAGATGAAGGGTGGCGTCGCCGAGGATCGCGCGCACCTGTTCGCCGAGCGCGACCATCTTCGCCGGGAGCCCGCCGGCGGGCGATCGAGCGCCGAGCGTCTCGGTGAGGATCTCGTCGTGCACGCCCTCGTTCCAGGGCACCCCCGCCGCGCGCATCTCCTCGGCCACGAGGCCGCCGGCAGATTCTGCGGCGCAGAGCAGGGCGAGCCGGCCGTCGGATGCCGCGGCGATCACCCGGCGCTGCGCGCGGTACTGCTCCAGGGCGTCGGCGACCGGATCCGCGCGCGTCGAATCCGTGTCGAAGAGATCGAACAGCCCGGGTGCCGCATCGGGCGCCTCGCGGCGCACCCAGTCCTCGGACGGCTCCAGCGGGTGCGGGACGGATGCCGTGTCGCGGAGGATCGCGTGGCACAGGACCAGATCATGGGTGCGTCCGACACGCACGCCGTCGGCGAGCAGCGGTGCATAGGTCTCGCGCGCGCTGCGGATCACCCAGCGCGGCGCGTCGCGCTGCTCGGACTCGGCGACCCAGCCCGGCAGATCGCGCTCGCTCAGTCTCTCTCGGCGGATCTCGACGTCTGCGGCATCGAGATCGACGGCGACGTATGCGCCGCCTCCGTCGGCGACCAGCAGAATGCGTCGCTCGGACGATGTGGGCGACGCGCTCACGACGAGGGCGCCGCGTGCATCACAGTCCCGATTCCTCCGTGCGCACCAGGATGCAGCCGCATTCGGGGCAGTACACGACCGCGTCCTCGGCGGCGCGACGGATCTCGGCGATGTCGGTGCTGGGGAGCATCATGCGGCACCCCTCGCACGTGCCACGGGTCAGCAGGGCCGCACCCGCACTGTTCGCGGCGCGACGCGTGTACTCGGCCAGCAGCGTCGCGGGGATGCTCTCGGCCACGGCTGCACGATCGCGGGCGAGTTGAACGCCGAGCTCGGCAGCGGCGGCGACGTCGGCCTTGCCCTGCGCGCTGAGCGTCGAGCCCTCGGCGGTCGTGATGTCGATGAGCGCCTGCTGAGCGGCGACGGCGGCCTCGGCCTCTTCGACCCGCCCCATGACGTCGAGCTCGGCGTCTTCGAGGTCGCTCTGGCGGCGGGTGAGACTCGCGATCTCGTGCTCGAGGGCCTGCGCCTGCTTGGGGTCGGTCGCGACCGCGAGGCGCTCGGCGTCGCGTGCCCGGCGCTGCTCGACGAGCTTCACGTCGGACTCGAGACGGGTCAGCTCGGTGCGTGCGTCGTCGCGGGTGCCGGTGAGCGCGGTGAGCTCGCGCAGCTGCTCCTGCCGGATCGCCACCAGCTCGTTGATGCGCGCGGCCTGCGAGGGATGGGTGCGGGCACGATCGGCCTGCGCGATGCGCCGGTCGAGGTCGGCGATGTCGAGCAGGATGCGCTGGTGTTCGGAGCTGGCGTTCACGCTGTCCAATCTATCGTCTGGCGGGGGCCGCCATCACAGCAGGTCGCCGTCGACGTACAGCCAACGGCGCTCCTCGCGCACGAACCTGCTGCGTTCGTGCAGCACGCCACGGGCTCCGTTCTGGAGCCAGTGCGCCGCGAACTCCACGACCCCGTCACGATCGAAGGGGCCGCCCGCCTCACGGTCGAGCACCACGAGTCGCCGCCAGCGCAGGTCCGGTTCGATCTCGATCGATGCCGGTCGCGTGGAGGCGTGCCAGGTCGCGCGCAGGTGGGCGACGTCGCCGATCACGAACGCCGTGTAGCGCGACCGCATCAGCCGCTCGGCCGTCGGGGCGGTGGTCTCGGCCCGGAGGATCGGGCCGCAGCATCCGCCGAAGAGGTCGCCCGATCCGCAGGGGCACCGGGCGGAGTCAGTGATCGCTGCGTCATGCGGCGCCATCTCCGCCTCGGGTGTCATCCCTCCAGCGTACGCTCGAGACACCGACCGAGAAGGAGCACCGTGAGCACTCAGCCCGCCATCCCCACGTTCACCGCCCACAACGGATTCGCCCTGCCGGCGATCGGCCTGGGGACGTACGCGCTCAACGGCGATGCCGGGGCGGATGCCGTGACCGGCGCCATCGGTGCCGGGTACCGCCTCATCGACTCCGCCTTCAACTACGAGAACGAGGGTTCCGTCGGACGCGGGGTCGCGGCATCCGACGTCGATCGCGACGAGATCATCGTGACCACGAAACTTCCCGGTCGCCATCACCCCGCCGAGAAGGCCCGGACGAGCATCGAGGAGAGCCGGTCGCGTCTCGGCCTCGACATCACCGACCTGCACCTCATCCACTGGCCCAACCCGAGCCAGGACGAGTACGTGCAGGCGTGGGCGGCGCTCGTCGACGCCCAGCAGCGCGGGGTCGTGCGCCAGATCGGCGTCTCGAACTTCCTGCCCGAGCACCTCGAGCGCATCGAGCGCGAGACCGGGGTGCGTCCCGTCGTGAACCAGATCGAGGTGCACCCCTACTTCCCGCAGAGCGAGCAGCTCGCGTACCACCGGGAGCACGGCATCCTCACCGAGGCGTGGAGCCCGCTCGGCCGCGCGAAGGAACTGCTCGACGAAGACGTGATCCGCGAGGTCGCGGCCTCGCACGGCATCACTCCGGCACAGACGGTTCTCGCCTGGCACGTCGCCCGCGGCACGGTCTCGATCCCGAAGGCCTCGTCGCTCGAGCACCAGGTCGCGAACCTCGCCGCCGCCGAGGTCGCGCTCGACGAGGCGGAGGTGCTGGCGATCACGGGTCTCGGGCGTGCGGACGGGCGACTCTTCGACGCCGATCCCGCGCACCACGAGGAGTCCTGACCGAGGATCAGACCTTCTGCGTCCCCAGCACGCGCAGGAACTCGAGCTTGCTCGCCGCCTCGCTGCCCGGCGCCGCGGTGAGCACGATGAGCGCCTGGGACTCGTCCTCGGTGAACAGCGCCTGACAGTCGACCTCGATCTCACCGAGCTCGGGATGGATCATCGTCTTGTGCTGCTCGAAGCGCCTGCTCACCTCGTGGTTCTCCCAGAGCCCGATGAACTCGTCGCTGCGCGCCGAGAGTTCTCCGGCGATCTCGCCGGCCCGCGATCGCGCCCCCATCACGCCGTGCGCGGCGCGCAATGAGGCCACCATGGCGCGGCTCTGGCGAGCGTGGTCGGCCTCGGGATAGCGCCGCCGCTCGGTCTCGGGCATCGCGAACCACCGGTAGATGCCGCTGCGTTCGAGTCCCGTCAGCGCGCTCGCGTCGCCGAGGAGGGCCCGAGCGGCGTCGTTCTGCACGAGCACCTCGTCGAGGACCGAGACCACGAACGCCGGGGTATCGTGCAGGCGGTCGAGCACGCGCAGAATGCCGGGGCGCACGTACTCCGTGACGTGCGCGCGATCGGGGGCGCTGTAGCCGCACAGGCGATAGAGGTAGTCGCGCTCGTCTTCGCTGAGCCGGAGCGCGCGAGCGAGCGATGAGAGGATCTGGGCGCTGGGCTGCGGTCCACGGCGCTGCTCGAGGCGCGTGTAGTAGTCCGTCGACATCGTCGCGAGCTGAGCGACCTCCTCGCGGCGCAGCCCGGCCGTACGCCGACGCGGCCCCGGCGACAACCCCACGTCGTCGGGGGTCAACGCCTCCCGGCGACGGAGGAGGAAGTCGGCCAGCGCATCACGATCCACCCCCCGAGTATCCCGCGAGTCGTCGACCCGATCCAGGGATCGCCGCTCCCTGGATCAGCCGTCTCTGGAGCGGTCCATGCGATCGACGGAGGCTGGACGCATGAACATCAGCGGAAACACCATCTTCATCCCCGGAGCGACGAGCGGCATCGGCCTCGCGCTCGCCCTCGCCCTGCGCGATCGCGGCAACACCGTGATCGTCGGCGGCCGGCGCACCGACCGTCTGGAGGCGATCGCCGCCGAGCACCCGGATCTCGGCACCGTGCGGATCGACACCGCGGATGCCGGGAGCATCGAGGACGCCGCCCGCACGGTGCTCGCCGAGCATCCCTCCCTCAACGTGCTCGTGACGATGGCGGGCATCATGCGCACGGAGGACTGGCGCACGCCGGACGGTTTCCTCGCCACGGCCGAGGAGATCGTCATCACGAACGTCCTGGGGCCGATCCGCCTCATCGCGGCGTTCGTCGAGCACCTGCGCCGTCTGCCCGACGCCACGATCATGACGGTGTCCTCCGGGCTCGCCTTCGCTCCGCTGCGGGTCACGCCGACGTACAACGCGAGCAAGGCGGCGATCCACATGCTCAGCGAATCGCTGCGTCTCCAGTTCGAGGGATCGAGCGTCTCGGTCATCGAGCTCGAGCCCCCGGCCGTGCGCACCGACCTCATGCCCGGACACGCCGAGAACGACGCCGCGATGCCGCTCGACGAGTTCATCGCGGAGGTCATGACACTGCTCGAAACCCGGCCCGACGCCTCGGAGGTGCAGGTCGAGCGAGTGAAGTTCCTCCGCTACGGCGAGGCGCGCGGGGACTACGCACAGGTGGTCGCTGCACTCAACAGCACCGACCCGCACGGGAAGTGAGAGCGACCGGGGCACCGGCCCCGGTGCCCCGGCCCACATCTCCGGGGGCGGATACGGTCAGGAGCGCAGGGTCGCCGCGGCCGAGCGGAGCGCGTCGGCGGATCCGCGCAGCAATGCCAGCTCGGAGTCGGAGAACGACGTGTTCCGGATCGGCACGGCACCCGAGGCGCTGACGATCGACGGCACCGAGAGTGCGACGCCGTCGATCCCGTGGAAGTCGTCGAGCACCGTGCTCACCGGCATCACCGCGTGCTCGTCGTGCAGGATCGCCTCGACGATGCGTGCGCTCGAGAGACCGATCGCGTAGTTCGTCGCTCCTTTGCCGCGGATGACCTTGTAGGCCGCGTCGCGGACGTCGACGGCGATCTCGTCGAGCTCGGCGAGCGTGAAACGGGGATGCTCGGGGGTCTCCCATTCGAGGATCGGCACGGTTCCGATCGTGGCCCGCGACCACAGGGGGAACTCGGTGTCGCCGTGCTCGCCCACGATGTGCGCATGCACGCTCGCCGTCGAGACGCCCGCTCGCTGCGCCAGCTTCCAGCGCAGCCGCGAGGTGTCCAGCACGGTACCGGACGCGAAGATGCGCTCGGGCGGCAGACCCGTCTCCTGCTGGGCGATGACGGTGAGCACGTCACAGGGATTGGTGACGATCACGTACACGGCGTTCGGGGCCACCTCGAGGAGTTCCGGCATCATGCGGCGGATGATCCCCGCATTCACGTCCGCGAGCTCGATCCGCGTCTGACCGGGCTTCTGCTTCGCCCCGGCGGTGATCACGACCACGTGGGAGCCTGCGGCGACGGAGACGTCGCTGCCGCCGACGATGTCGCTCGTTCCCGTGAACTGCGTACCGTGCGCGAGGTCGAGCACCTCGGCCTCGACCTTCTCGGTCGCGATGTCGTAGAGGGCGATGTGCCGCGCGGACCCGCGGATCAGCGCCGCATAGGCCACGCTCGACCCGACGCTGCCCGCGCCGACGACCGTGAGCTTCGCGTTCTCGATGATCTCCATCCGCCCAGTGTGACAGGTGGCCGGGTGGATAGCATGGGGCGGTGTTCGCCGGCATCCGCATCGCTCCCCCGGCGGCACGCGCGTACTTCGCACTGCAGGCCGTGGCCGGCGGATGCTGGTGGCTCGGAGTGCTCCTGATCCCCGTGATCCGCTCGGCGACGCTCGACGGACTCCCCGTTCTCCCGATCGCGATCGCCGACATCCCTCTCTTCGTCGGAGGGTCGGCGCTCGCCGCGTGCGGCGTGCGGGCGGCGGTCTGGGTCGTCACCTCCTGGACCGTGCTCGTGGCGGCCGGGATGGTCGTGCACGCGACCGTCACCGGCCTGGCCGGGTGGGGTGCGCTCCTCATGGTGGCCGCCGCGGCGGGGAGTCTCGCCGCCGGCGTCGTGATCATCGTGGGCCGGGCACCCTTCGAGTGGATCGCTCGTGGACCGTTCGCCTTCCGTACCTCCCGCGCCCAGGGGCGCGCCCGGGTGATGGCGCGCACGGGACTTCAGACCCTGTTCTTCTGGGGCGTGTTCCTCGGGCTCCTCCCGCTGCTCATCGCCATGGTCGAGGCTCGGTGGGGGCTTCATCTCGAGATGCCTCTCGCGCTCCGTCTGACCGGTGTCGCGCTGTTCCTCGCCGCGACCGCTCTGGGCCTCTGGTCGGCGATCACGATGTCGCTCCTCGGCGAGGGAACGCCGCTCCCCTCCGAGATGGCGCGCCGTCTCGTCATCGCCGGTCCGTACCGCTTCGTGCGCAACCCGATGGCCGTCGCCGGCATCGCCCAGGGCGTCGCGGTCGGGTTGATGCTCGGCTCCTGGCTGGTCGTCGTCTACGCGCTGTGCGGCTCGCTGGTGTGGAACACCGCCGTGCGTCCGATCGAGGAAGCCGATCTCGCGGAGCGGTTCGGCGACGACTATGCCGACTACCGCCGCCGAGTCACCTGCTGGGTGCCGCGGTTCGCCGGCTGACGGTTCGCGCGCACCCTGTCGAGCGACCCGAGTGCACGTAAACGAAGAGATTTCGGCCCCGACACGCCGTTTCTCGCTTGTCGTCCGGCCCGGAGACGTGAAATGGTATCCCGGGCGGATCCCCCACCGCTCGTCCTCCGGTTCCTGCGTGACTCCCCTACTCGTCGGAACCTCGTGCTCCATCCGTGCCGCTCCGCCCACCGCGGGCAGAGCGAGTCACCGAGCGAGCCACGAAACCCCACCGATCGACCATCGGGGAGCGAAGGAGGAGGGTGTGGCCAGCACTTACATCGAGACCGGCGGTCACGTGCGGGTGTACGACGACGCCGTGCGCACACACCAGGCGTTCCCCCTGGGGACCTATCGGGTCAGCTTCACCTCGAAAGAGGGCTTCAGCCTCGTGCGCATCGATGATCTGACCGTCGGAGCGGAGCGCATCTACGGCGGCCGCGATCGCAAAGTCGCCAAGATCTTCCGCTCCTACGCTCTCTCCGACCGCAGCCTCGGGGTCATGCTCTCCGGCGACAAGGGCATCGGCAAGTCGCTGTTCCTGCGCATGGTCGCCGAGGCCGCGCGCGAGCAGGGCCTTCCCGTGGTGGTCGTCTCCGAGGACCACGACGGCATCGTGGAGTTCCTCGACAGCCTCGACGAGTGCCTCATCGTCTTCGACGAGTTCGAGAAGATCTTCCCGGCGGGCCGCCGAGGAATCACCGACGGGTTGAATCGGCAGAACCAGTTCCTGTCGCTGTTCGACGGGCTCTCCTCCGTGAAGCGCGTCTACTGCCTCTCGGTGAACGCGATCGCCGACGTGAGCACGTATCTGGTCAACCGCCCCGGCCGGTTCCACTACCACCTGCGCTTCGACTATCCGGGTCCCGACGAGGTGCGGCAGTACCTTCTCGATCAGGCACCGAACGCGCACCCCGACGAGATCGAGAACGTGGCGTTGTTCTCGCGGCGGGCGCGGCTGAACTACGACCATCTGCGGGCGATCGCCTTCGAGCTGCAGCAGCCCGACACGCTGTTCGCCGAGATCGTCGACGATCTCAACATCAAATCGGTCGAGCCCGGGACGTATCGCATCGAGGCGCGCTTCCCCGACGGCAAGGTCTGGTTCGACGAGGTCGAGATGAACCTGTTCGAACGCGGAGACGTCGGGCGCACGTTCGAGCTGCGCAACGGCACCCGTTCGCTCTTCGCGTCGTTCGTGCCGCGCGACCTGATCTTCGAACCCGACGGCAGCATCTTCGTGCCGATCGATCGACTCGATCTGCTCGGTGACGACGACGAGGAACCGGAGGTCTATCCGACGACCGTCAGCCTCGCGCTCGTCGCCCCGGCGACGTACGGATTCGGACTCTGACGTCCGGACCCGTGTCGTTCAGTCGGTGACGTCGGTCAGTCGGTGACCTTGACGCGACGATTGACCTCGCGGGTCGCGGAGAACTTCAGCACCGTGTAGTCGGTGACCTCGCCGGTGCCCTCGTCCTTGCCGAACTGCACGCGGTGTCCCTTGTGGGTCTGCGGATAGAACTTGCCGAAGTTGGTGAGGGTGACGGTGTTGCCCTGGCTGACGAGATCGAGGAGTTCGTCGATCATCGCGTTGTACGCCGTCTGAGCGGCGAAGACCGAGATCCCTCCGCGTCGCGCGAATCGCTGTACGAATTCGCGCTTGCTCACGCGATTGGCCTCGAGCGTCTTGGATGTGCTCATGCTCTGTACCGTCCCCTGGTGTGTTCGCTCGTCGCCGAGCGTCTTGCGCTGCGCCCGTGACAGCTGCACCGGTGATTCGTCGAAGGCCCCCCTGCGACGAACCGGGATCAGCGAGGCCCCAGCCCTTACCCCTCAGAGGATAGTGCCTCTTCCTTGGTATATGCGGTGAACTCCGGTTTCACCTGATTCTTCCGTGTTTTCACGATTTCTCGGGCCGAGCGTGCGGCGGCGGTCGACATGTCGATCTGCGTACGGATGTCGAGGCCGCGTTCGTCGGCGCTCACCGAGAGCTCGGTCGGCTCGAGCGTCTTGGTGTTCACCACCACGTCGCCGTCGTTGATCAGCAGATCAGCCCTCACACCGAAGGCGCGGCCGACGACCGCCCCGCGCGCATCGAGCAGCGACGCGGTGTTCTCGCCGGCGGCCTCTGCGATCGCGGCGAGTTGGGCCGCGGTGTAGCGGGCCGAGTTCTCGTACTCCGCATCGGACGGCTCCTCCTTCGAGGGGACGAGTGCGAGTTCGGTCTCCCCCGGTGCCCGACGGTCGCCGGGATGCACCCGTGCGTCGAGGTAGTGGACGGCGCCGTCTGCATCGTCACCGACGATGAGGCGGTCGTCGTAGGCGAGGACCACGAGGTTGACCCCCTTCGTCGCACCGGGACCGTGCGTACGAGAGCGAAGATCGACCATCCGTCACCGTCCGCCGAGAAGCGAACGGATCGGGTAGGTCTGATCCTCGAGGATCACCTGCACCGCGCGTCCGCTCCCGGGGTGGACGACGATCGGCGCGCGCAGATTCACGTGCACACCCTCGTCCCCGGGGTTGGCCACGACCAGCATCTGGAGCGCATCGTCCGCGGATGCTCCGATCTCGGCGCGGACGGATGCCGGAACCTTCGGCGCGTACGCACGATCGACGAACGGCGCATCCACCACGAACAGGCGCAGCTCGGCATCCGTCGCCCGGAGCGCGTACAGACCGTCGGCCCCGTCGATGCTCTCGAGGGTGAACGTCGTGTACGGGGCCAGGCCGAGCATCGGCGAGGTGAACTCGATCACGCGGGCTGCCGACTCGATGTTCTCTCGGGCGGTCGTCGCGGTCATCGCAGGAACTCCAGGAGGTTGGTCTGCAGCGACTTGGCGGTCACCTGCAGGGCGGATTGGAAGACGAGCTCGGCGGACTGCAACCGCACGAGGACCTCGAGGCTGTCGACGTTCTCGACCTCGGCACGACGCGCCTCGAGGTCGGTGGAGGTGGCGAGGTTCTGCGAAGCCGCGCGCTCGATCTGCACCTGCCGGGCACCGGTCGTGCCGCGCGCGGCGATGACGTCCTTCAGGCGCGCGTCGATGTCGTCGAGGCGCGGGCCGACGTTCGCGCCGCTGCGCAGTTCGGCCGCGATATCCCTCAGAAGTGCGAAAGCGCTGTTCGCTCCCTCGCCGAAGGCCTGCGAGCCGTCGAAGTCGACGCGAACCGTCTCGTTGTCGCTGATACGTCGCTGCACGCCGTCTCCCGGGCTGCCGTGGAACGCGAAGGTGTCGGGGTCGAACGCGGCACCGGCATCGCCGGTCCCGGCGAAGACGCTGCGGCCCAGCACCGTCGTGTTCGCCTGAGCGAGCAGCTCCGCACTGATCGTCTCGAGCTCCTGCGCGATGGATTCCCTCGCCGTCGGGCTCAGCGCCCCGGAGTTCGCTCCCTGCGCCGTCAGATCGCGGGCCCGGTTGAGCAGGTCGGTGCTCGCTCCGAGCGCCGTGTCGACCGTGGTGACCCAGGCCATACCGTCGCTCAGATTCCGTGCGAACTGTGCGACCCGCGCCTGTTCGCCGTGCACGCCGAGCGTCGTCGCGGCGGCGGCGGGATCTTCGCTCGGCGAGCGGAAGGCGCGCTGCGAGGCGGCCTGGTTCTGCAGGCGCTCGCGGTCCGCGAGGTTGGTCTGCAGCGTGCGCAGCGACTGCTGCGTCATGGTGCTGCTCGTGATGCGTCCGATCATGGTCGACTCCCGGGTCAGCGGCCGACCAGGCCGGTGCGGTTGATGAGCAGGTCCAGCGCCTCGTCCATCGCCGTCAGCACGCGGGCGGCGGCCTGGTAGGCGGTCTGGTAGGTCAGCAGGTTGATGGTCTCCTCGTCGCCGTCGACCGAGGCGTTCGACTGCTGCGCGGTGACCGCGGCCACGGCGCCCATGTCGGCGATGTCAGCCCGCTGCAGATCACCGGCGACCGCGACCGCGAACCCGGTGACGAACGTCGCCCAGGTCTTGCTCGGCCCCGTGGCGGAGGCACCGAGAGCACTGATGCGGTCGGCGATCGTGGTGTCCTTCGCTCCGGCTCCCGGCGCCGCCAGAGCGAGCTGATCGAGCCCGGTGGGCACGACGCTCAGTCCGAGCGCCGCGGGCCCCGTCGTGTCGAGAGCGAAGAAGTCGCCCCCGGCCGCACCGCCGGCCGTCACCCCGGTGCGGTGCACGTCGTTGACCGCCGCGGCGAGGGCGGCTGCGGTGTCGTTGTACGCGGCGGCGACGCCGGCGAGCGTGCCACCGTCCGCCGCCGGGGCGAGTGCGCTGATGGTGCCGCCGATCACCCCGCCGCCGACGGCGACGGGAACGTCCGGCCGATCGGCCCACGACACGACGATACGACCGGCATCCGAGATCTCGCGCGGACCGCTCACCTGGAGCGCTCGGCTGCTGTCGCCCGAGACCAGCGCATTCCCGTCGACACGGAGGGTGAGAGTGCCGTCCGACTCGACGACGCCCGTCGCCCCGATCGCCGAGGACAACTGCTGGGCGAGCACGTTCCGCTGATCGATCAGTTCGTTGGCATTGCGTCCGGCGTGCAGCGCGTCGCGGATCTGACCGTTCAGCGTCGCGACCTGACCCGCCACCGCGTTCACGTCGGCGATATCGCGATCGACCTGTCCGCGCAGATCACCCCACTGGCCCGCGACGGCCTGATAGCCCGCCGCGATCTGGCCGACGAGCACCTGAGCGTTGGTGAGCACAACCTGCGCCGCCGCCGGTTCCGGGGTGTTCGCGAGATCCGACCATCCGGCCCAGAAGCGGTCGAGGTTCGCGGCGAGGCCGTCCGCGGTCGGCTCCGCCATCGTGCTCTCGGCGCGGGCGGCCGCGGTCGCCCGCGCGCTCCAGAATCCGGAGGTCGAGAGGGCATCGCGCACCCGCGCGTCGAGCACGGCATCCCCGAGGCGTGCGACACCGGTGACGGAGACGCCTCCGCCGATGCCGAGGCCGCTCTTCCACAGTCCGGTCTGACCCACGCCGGTGAGCGGAGCCTGATCGATCCTCTGCCGGGTGTACCCGGTGGTCGTCTGATTGGCGATGTTCTGACCCGTCACGGTCATGCCCGCACGGGCGGCGGAGAGGGCGGATTCCGCCAGGCGAAGACCTGAGAACGAAGACATGGTCACCTCACATCCGGGTGTCGAGAAGTCGGGCGTCGCCGCCGCGGACGACGTCGCCGCTGGGCGTGTACTCGCCGGTCGGCTCGCCGAGCCCGGCGATGGTCTCCTGGGTCACGCGGATCGCCGTGCGCAGACGCTGCTCGTTGACCTGCTTCATCTGCTCGATCTCGTCGGCCAGCGCGGTCATCGCGGAGAGGTGACCCTCGAGCACCTCCCGCCATCCGTCGGAGGGCGCCGCGGCGATCAGCTGCCGCAGAGTCGTCGCCTCGGGTGCACCCCACTCGTCGGCCACGGCCACGACGAGTGCATCACGCGAGAGCGCGACGGTCGGCATGGCGGCGAGCACGCGCTCGATCTCGGTCGACGCGTGCCGGATCCACCGGTTGCGGCCGGTCGCGAGCAGCATCTGCTGCTCGTCCAGTTTGAACAGCAGCGTCTCGAGCAGCTCGCGCTCGCGCAGCAGGTGCATGCTCAGGTCGTGAGCGGCCACAGGGCGTCACCTCGTCGGGTCGGGTCGTCGATGACGGGAATCCCCGTCACATCTACGACTATCGCGACATCGCGGAGGCGAGTAACTCGACACGGATGGGGAGAACTCCCCATTGACACCCGTCAGGAAGCTCCACTCAGGCGTCGCAGGGCACCGAGGAGCGCGCTCTCCGCCGACTCGTCACCCGCGGTCTGCACCGCCTGCTGGTTGGCATCGCCGACCGCGAGCACGATCTCCGCACGGTTGATGCGGGTGTCGCGAGGGGCGTCGATCCCGACCCGGACGCCGCTCGGGGTGACCGCCAGGATCGTCACCGTGATGTCGTCGCCGATCACGATGCTCTCGTTCGCGCGCCTCGTCAGAACCAGCATGTCCGTCCGCCTTCCCTGGCTGCGGCGCACTCGCGCCATCCTCTTCACCAAGGTAGTGCATGCCCTCGTAAACGAGCGGAATCTGCAGATCAGCCCGCCGCGCTGGGGAGAGCGGACGGAGCGATGCGCACGACCCCGACGACGTCGGTCGCGTGACCCGCCGCCCCGGCCTCGTCGTACGAGAGCACGGGGAGCGACTCGACCTGCGGTGCGAGCATTCGTCGTACCGCCTGACGCAGCGACGGCGCGCAGACGAGCACCGGTTCGGGCCCCGCCTGCGTGAGCTCCGACACCGTGCGGCGCACGCTTTCGAGCACCTGCAGCGTCGCCTCCGGCGTGAGAACGATCTGGGGATTGCCGTCGACGACGCGCATCCCCTCGAGCATCTGCTGCTCCAGCATGGGATCGAACATGACGACCCGGATGCGCCCGTCCTCGGCGAAACGTGCGGCGATCGCGGGTCCGAGCGCCGCACGCGCGGCATCGATGAGTCCGGGGATCTCGGTCGAGGTCTTGCCCCGGAGCACCAGCGCCTCGTAGATGCGCGCGAGGTCGTTGATCGGCACGCGTTCCGCCAGCAGTCCGGCGAGCACCCGCTGGATCGCCGCCAGCGAGAGTACGGCGGGAGTGAGCTCCTCGACCGTCGTGGGGCTCGTCTGCTTCAGGTGCTCGGTCAGCTGGCGCACGTCTTCGAGTGAGAGCAGGCGGTGCGCCTGGCTCTGCACGATGTCGGACAGGTGGGTGATGATGACGCTCGCGCGATCGATCACCGTGGCCCCCGCCATGTCGGCCGCGTGCGACATCTCGGCCGGCACCCACTTGCCCTCGAGCCCGAACACCGGGTCGACCACGGCCTCGCCGGGGAGCTGCTCGAGCCCCGTGCCGATCGCCAGCACGTGACCGCGGGGCACGGCTCCGCGACCGACCTCGACGCCGGCGATGAGGATCGCGTAGGTCTGCGCCGGCAGGTCGATGTTGTCGCGGGTGCGCACGGGAGGCATGAGGATGCCGATGTCGAGGGCGAGCTTGCGACGGAGGGACTTGACCCGGGTGAGCAGATCCCCCGAGCCACCGGCGGCGAGGTCGACGATGTCGGTGGAGAGTGAGATCTCGAGCGCGTGGACCCGCATCCGGTCCATGAGGTCGTCCGGTCCCTCCGCGCCGGCCTCGGCGGCTTCCTGCTCCAGCGCATCGGCCGCGCGCGCGGCATCGCGATCCTCACTCGCCTTCACGCGCGACGCGGCGAAGAGCAGCACGGCGCCGATGCTCGCGAACACGAGCAGCGGCATCCCGGGGACGAAACCCATCGCGACCGCCGCCAGCCCCGTGATGACGAGCGCAGTGCGCGACTGCAGCAGCTGCCGGGCCGCGGCCTGCCCCATCTCAGCCTCGACGTTCTCGCGGGTGACGATCATGCCCGTCGACACCGCCATCAGCAGCGCCGGGATCTGCGTCACGAGCCCGTCGCCGATGGTCAGGATGCTGTAGGTCTCGAGCGCCTCGCCCATCTCCATGCCGCGCTGCGCCATGCCGATGATCATGCCGCCGACGAAGTTGATGACGACGATGACGATGCCCGCGATCGCGTCGCCCTTGACGAACTTCGACGCGCCGTCCATCGCCCCGTAGAAGTCGGCCTCCGCGGCGACCTCGGCACGGCGGCGGCGTGCCTCTTCGTCGGTGATGAGGCCCGCATTGAGATCGGCGTCGATCGCCATCTGCTTGCCCGGCATCGCGTCGAGGGTGAAGCGCGCCCCGACCTCCGCGACGCGCTCCGCGCCCTTGGTGACCACGACGAACTGGATGACGACGAGGATCAGGAAGATCACCGCACCGATCACGAGCGACCCGCTGATCGTGATCTGCCCGAACGCCTGGATCACCTGGCCCGCGTGCGCCTCGCTCAGCACCAGGCGCGTGGACGCCACGTTGAGTCCGAGGCGGAACAGCGTCGCGACGAGCAGCAGGCTCGGGAACACCGAGAAGTCCAGCGGCTTCTTCACGAACATGGCCGTGAGCAGGATCAGGAGCGCGAACGAGATGTTCACGACGATGAGCACGTCGAGCAGCGGCGTCGGGATCGGCACGATGAGCAGGAGGATGATCCCGACCACCCCGACGGGGACGGCTCCCTTCGACAGCAGCTGACCGATCATGCGTCCTACCTTCTCGTTTTCCGTGTCTGGGGGTTCGGGTCAGAGCCCGCGGTCGCGGGTGCTCGCGAACGGCATCGTGTGGGTACCGCGCGCCGAGCCCCGCCGCTTGAGGTGCTCGATGAACGCCAGCACCTGGGCCACCGCGGTGTAGAGCTCCTCGGGGATCTCGCGGCCGATCTCGCAGGCCGCATGCAGGGCGCGGGCGAGCGGGATGTCACGCACCAGCGGCACCCCCGACTCCTCGGCCCGCTCGCGGATCTTCTGCGCCACGATGCCGGCGCCCTTCGCGACGACGCGAGGAGCGGACTTCCCGGGCTCGTACCGCAGCGCGACGGCGACGTGGGTGGGGTTGACGAGCACGACGTCGCTGTCGCCGACCGCCGCGATCATGCGGTTGCGACTGAGGGCGATCTGGCGCGATCGCCGCTGCGAACGCACGAGCGGATCGCCCTCGCTCTTCTTGTGCTCGTCCTTCGCCTCCTTCTTCGTCATGTGCGTGTGCTTGCGGTTGCGGCGCAGCACGACGGCGACGTCGACGGCGGCGAGCAGGATGCCGACGACGACGGCGACCTGCAGGAGGGCCATCACGCCCCCGGCCGCCTGCTCGAGGAGCCAGGTGATGTTGTGGCTGCCGCTGGCCATGAGCACGGGGACCAGGCCGGACACCACGATCCAGAGCGCGAGACCGATGGCCGTCGTCTTGAGCAGCGCCTTCGCGCCCTCCCAGAGCGCCTGCCGTCCGACGACGCGCTTCAGCCCGGTGACGAGGTTGAATTGCTCGGTGCGCATCGTCACACCGCGCAGGTGGATGCCGCCCTGTGCGACGGCGGTCGCGGTCGTCGCGAGGAGCACGACGACCAGCAGCGGCAGCAGGATGCCGCCCATCGACGTCAACGCCGCCCCCAGCACCTCGACCGCGGCGTCGGCGGTCGGATGACCCGCCACCGGCGCCACCCGCAGGAAGAGCTCGGTGAGCACCTGGGTCGCCGAGGCGATCGCCGGGAGCGACATGATCGCCGCCGCTGCGATGCAGACCCAGGCCGTGAAGTCCTGGCTGCGACCGATCTGGCCCTTCTTCCGCGCCTCCTTCAGGCGACGATCGGTCGCTTTCTCGGTGCGTTCTCCGGTATCGGTCTCGCTCATCGGGTCACCTCCAGGAGCAGCCGGGCGGCGTCGTCGGCGATCGCCGCGACCACGCCGGGGAGCGCCGCGTACACGAAGCCCACGAGCAGGAGGGTGAGCCCGATCTTGATCGGGAAGCCCATCGCGAAGGCGTTGAGGGCCGGGGCGACGCGGGTCACGAGGCCGAGTCCGACGTCGGCGAGGAAGAGCACGATCAGCAGGGGGCCGGCGATCTGCACGGCGCTGAGCATCATCTGCCCCGCCGCTCCCACGAGCGCTTCGGCGGGATGGGCGAGATCGATCATCCCCGTGACCGGCACCGCGTCGAACGAGCGGAAGAGTCCGCCGAGAACGAGCTGGTAGCCGTCGGAGGCGAACAGCAGCACGATCGCGGTCATCTGGAACAGGCGGGTGAACTGGGCGCCGTTCACCGCCATGCCGGGGTCGAAGGCCTGCGCGAGCTGGAAGCCGCCGAAGGTGTCGACGAGGTAGCCGGAGCTCTGGATCGCACTGAAGAGCACCATCACGAGGAAGCCGAGAAGCGCGCCCGTGAGGGCCTGCCCGACCAGTGCGAGCAGGAATCCTCCGGTGTCCAGCCGCTCGTAACCCGCGGTGACGACCGGCGACACCGCCAGCGCGAGACCTGCGCCGAGCATGGCGCGAATGCGCATCGGCACCGTGCCGTGGCTGAACGGGGGCGCGATCACGAGGAACGCCGTGATCCGCACGCAGGCCAGAGCCGTCGCCTCGAGCCAGGTGAAATCGATCGGGATGTGCATCAGCCGCCGTTCAGCAGCGACGGTATGCGTGCGAACAGTTCGTTCGAGAACGCGATCATCTCGGAGATCATCCAGTGCCCGCTCACCAGCAGCGCGATTCCGACCGCCACGAGCTTGGGCACGAAGGAGATCGTCATCTCCTGCACCTGGGTGATGGACTGCAGCAGCGAGATCGCGAAGCCGACCACGAGTGCCGTGATCAGGAGCGGGGCGCACAGCTTCGCCGCGAGGATGAGTGCCGCCTGGCCGATGTCGATGACCGCTTCGGGATTCATCCCCCACCTCCGGCGTAGGACTGCACGAGGGCGGTGATGACCATCCCCCACCCGTCGATGAGCAGGAACAGCAGGATCTTGAACGGCAGCGAGATCATGACGGGCGGGAGCATCATCATGCCCATCGACATCAGGGCGCTCGCGACGACGAGGTCGATGACGAGGAACGGCACGAAGATGATGAAGCCGATGAGGAAGGCTGCCCGCAGCTCGCTGAGCATGAACGCGGGCACGAGCGTCTGCAGGGGGATGCTGGACGGGTCGCTGGGGTTGTCCATCTGCGCGGCGCGGTGCATCAGCGCGATGTCCTCTTCGCGCGTGTAGGCGAGCATCCACTGCCGCAGCGGTTCCTGGGCGAGTTCGAACGCCCGGCCGAAGTCGATCTGCCCCTCGGTGAACGGGGCGACGGCGACCGTGTTGATGTCGGTGAGCACCGGCCACATGATGAACAGCGTCAGGAACAGGCTGAGGCCGGCGAGCACCTGGTTCGGCGGGATCGACGGCAGCGACAGGGCGTTGCGGGTGAGGGCGAGCACCACGAAGATCTTCGTGAAGCTCGACATCATCAGCAGCAGCGCGGGTGCCACGCTCAGCACCGTGATGCCGAGCAGCGTCACGATGCTGTCGGACGGCGTGCCGTTGATGCCGTTGATCGTCACGCCCTCGCCGTCTCCCGACTGCGCGGGGACGACGGATGCCGCGGCGTGGGCGCCCGTGGCGCCCCAGAGCACGAACACCGCCACGAGCACGAGGACGACGGCGGCGAGGCCCCCGATCCGGCCGCGGGCTCGCCGCGCGGGCGCCATCGGCGCGGCGGCGAGGGCTGATGCGGGCACGGCGGCACTCCGAAGATGGGTGTCGTGGCCGATCCGTAGCCAGGGGGACGAGCGATCCGTGCTCACACGCGACTATCGCGACAGGGGTTCTCCCGCGTAACCCCGCGAAGCGGCGAGCACGCCGATCAGGCGACGGAGGTGAGCGGCGGGCGTTCCGTGTCGTCGCCGCGCTCGTCGTCGATCGTCTCGTCGTCGATCGTCTCGTCGATCTCGGCCGGAGCCTCCTGCGTGTCGACCACGCTCACACCGCCCTCGGTGACGCCGAGCACGTAGCGGATTCCCCCGAACTCGGCCACCACCAGCTGGGCCTTGGCACCGATCCCGGTGCGGGCGACGACGGTGATCTTCTCGGGACGCGGCCGCGCGGACTTCGACGCCGAGGATCGCGGCGGACGGAGCACGGACAGCCGCCCGAGCTTCTTCGGCAGGAGTCCGTCCAGCGGGCTCCCGCCCTTCGCACCGGCCTTCTGCAGACGTCGACTGAGGAACAGCAGCAACCCGAGCACCGCGGCCAGGGCCACGATCATCCGCAGCGCGACGAGGACGTCGTCCATGTTCAGACGCTCTCGGCGCCGTCGAGGATGCGTTCGACGCGGATCGCGAAGTCGCCGTCGGCCACGACCACGGTGCCATGACCGATCAGACGCCCGTTGAGCTTGATGTCGGCGGGAGAACCCGCGGCACGGTCGAGCTCGACCACGTTGCCCGGCTCGAGCGCGAGGACGTCGCGCACCGGCATCCGCGTGCGGCCGATCTCGACCACGAGCTCCATCTCGACGCCGGCGATGCGATTGATGCGCTGCGGTCCCGCGGAGCCCGAGCCCGTTCGATCGCCGTCGATGCGCACCGAGGCGCGCGCGGCGATCGCACCGGTCGAATCGACCAGGTCGAACACCTGCGTGCCCGGAGCCGCGAACACCTCGGTCGCCGCGACGGTCTCTCCGGAGCCGAGAGCCCCGGGCCCGAGCACGATCGACGCCGCCTCGAAGATCGGATGCAGCCGGTCGGCGAGATCGGCCTTCTTCGATCCGTCCTCCAGCTGCGCGGGATCGATGACCTGGATGGCGAGCCGGGCCCCCGGTGTGCCGGTGAAGGTCACGGCGATCGCCTCTCCCACCGCGCCGGGGTCGGTCGACGGCGTCGGGATGACGGGGAAGCCGAACGGCAGCTTGCCGGCGATCGCCGCGGCGATGGCGGTCTCGTGGAAGGTGCTCATCAGTGGTTCTCCTCGTGGGTGGTCGTGATCGTGCAGGCGAGGCGCGATCCGCGGCTGCCGGGCGTCGCGCGCGCGATGGGCGTGTCGCCCGCCATCAGTTCGTAGGGCATCGTCTCGGGGTGGGGCAGGCGCAGCAGATCGCCCGGGGCGAGGTCGAGCACCTCCCCCGCTCCGATCGTGATCGGAGCGAGACGCAGCGTGATCTCGAGCGGAGTGCTGTGCACCTGGTCGCGCGTATGACCCGCGCCGCGCGTCGCCGCGGCATCCGCCCCCGCCTCGGCGAGATGGTCGACGACCGCGGAGGCCGGCAGCATGATCGAGGCGACCGTGCGTGAGTCGCCCAGGCGCATCGTGTATCGGGCGACGATCACGGCGGCCGACGCCGAGATGACCTGGAGGTACTGCGGGTTGTAATGCACACCGCCGAAGACGGGCTCGCCGGGGAGCAGCGGACCGAGGCTCGCCGACAGGTGCTCGAACGTGCCCTCCATGAGGTTGCGCACCAGGGCGAGCTCGATCGGCGTGAACGTGCGGGCATCCGGGAGGGAGGTGCTGCGCCCTCCCATCATCTGCACGACCCAGAGCAGTGCGCTGTCGAGCCCGAACTGCACGACGCACGGCTCGTCGCGATCGGCGAAGGCCCCGGCGACCATGGCCGTGGTGCTCGGCAGCGTCTGCGCGTACTCCTCGTACGACACGAGTTCGACGTCGTCGAGGGTGAGGTGCGTGCGCACGCGGATCTTCGCGGTCAGCTGCGACGACCACAGGCGGGCGAAGGACTCGAACGACGCCTCCAGCCGGCGGATGCTGTCGCGCCCGAGCTGCGCGGGGCGACCGAAGTCGTACGCCGGATAGCGCCCGGCGGGGTCGTCCGGCACGGCGTGCGCGGTCATGGCGGTCTCCTCGGAGATGATGGACACGTCTCAGCCCTTCCCGGCCGCGTCGGCGAGTGCGGGGAGCAACGCCCGCACCTGGTCTTCCTCGGTGGACTCGACGACGATGTCGACCCGTCGGTTGCTCGCGAGCGCCTCCGGGCTGTCGCCCTCGACGAGCGGACGCGTGTCGGAGAACGCGGTCGCCTTCACCCGCGCACCGCCGACGAGTTCGTGCTCGACCAGGAAGCGCGCCACCTGCGTGGCGCGACCTCCCGACAGCTCCCAGTTCGTCGGGAAGGGCGCGGCCGAGAGACGCCGATCGGCATGCCCCTCGACGCTCACCTGATTGTCGACGGTCGTCAGCACGTCGCCGATCGCGTCGAGCACGGCGTCGGCCTTGGCCGAGAGATCCGTGCTGTTGTCGCCGAAGAACGTCTCCGCGCCGACCAGACCGACCTTGAGCCCCCGGTCGTCGATCACAAACTCGACCGTGTCCTGCAGCCCCTGGGCGGCGAGCGATGCCCGCATGCGCTCCCGCAGTTCCTCGAGCGACTCGTACTCCGCCGCAGCGCGCTGGGTGAGGTCGGGCTCGCCCTCCTCGTCGAGCATCTCCGGCGGGATCACCAGCCCCTCGGAGATGTCGGCACCGCCGGTGGTCGTCTCCTCCTGCCCGAAGCCGGTCGCGAGGCTGTTCGCCAGCAGCTCGAACTTGGTCTTGTCGACGTTCGAGACGGCGAACAGCACGATGAACAGGCACATCAGCACCGTGACCATGTCGGCGTACGACACGGCCCAGCGCTCGTCCGGCTCGTCGTGCGATTCGTCCTCGTGGCCGCGCCCGCCCGCGCGGCGGGCCGTGCTCACAGGCCCTCCTCCGAGCCCTGCGCCTCCGCGCCCTTCGTCGCCTTCGGAGCCCGTCGCTTCGGCTTGACGGTCGACAGCGCCTCGAGGCGCTCCTGCAGCAGATGCGGCGCGCTGCCCGCCTGGATGGCGAGCATCCCCTCGCTGACGATCATCATGCGCTCGAGCTCGACGGCCCCGATGCGGTTCAGGCGCCCGGCGATCGGGTTCCAGATGAAGTTGGCCGAGAGGAGCCCCCACAGCGTCGCGACGAACGCCGCCGCGATCATCGGACCCAGGTGATCGGGCTCGTCGAGCTTCTCGAGCACGTGGGTCAGCGACACCACCGTGCCGACGATGCCGATCGTGGGCGCGTAGCCGCCGAGCGACGAGAAGAACTTCGCGGCGATCCGCGTCCGCGACGAGGCAGCCGTGATCTCGTCGTCCATCATGAGGCGCAGGTCGTCGGCATCCGTCCCGTCGGCGAGTGCCTGGAGCGCCTGCCGGGTGAACTGGTCGGGAGCCGAATCGAGCTCCTGCTCGAGGGCCAGCAGGCCGTCGCCGCGGGCCTTCTCGGCGTAGCCGACGAGGAACGGGATCACGGCTTCGGGCGTCGAGCGGGGCCCGCGCACCATCCGGCCCAGGCTCTGCACGGCCAGGCGCGTGTCGCGCAGCGTGTGGCTGGCGATGCCCACGCCGATCGTCGAGCCCAGCACGAGGATCATCGGTGCCGGGATGAGCAGCGCCTCGAAGCTCGCGCCCTCCATGGTGATCATCGCGACGAGAGCGCCGAACGCGACGACGACGCCGATGAGGAATGCGGGATCCACCGTCAGTCCCCCGACTTCCGGCCGAGCGTCTGGGCGGCGTCGAGCACGCGGGCACGATAGGCGACGATCAGCTCGACGACCGTGTCGAGGCTCTCCTCGACCACGTACACCCCGCCGTCGATCATGTGCAGGGTCGTGTCGGGCGACGAGTACACGCGCTCGATGAGATCGGGGTTCACCGCGAACCGTGTGCGGTCGAGGCGGGTGACGATGATCATCGAGGAGTCTCCGGGCGAGGGGCGTCGGGTGAGAGGCGGTTCAGCCCCGACTATCGCGACGTGGCCCGCCCCGGGTAACCAGGGCGGGCCACGTGCGATGCGGGATCAGCGCTTGAGCTGGGTGAGCTCCTGCAGCACCTCGTCGCTCGTGGTGATGATGCGGGCGTTCGCCTGGAAGCCGCGCTGCGCGACGATCAGGTTCGTGAACTCCTGCGAGAGATCCACATTGCTCATCTCGAGCGCGCCGGAGACGAGGCTGCCGAATCCGGCCTGGCCCGCCTCGCCGATCTGCGCGGGGCCCGAGTTGACCGAGAGGCGGTACGACGAACCGCCGGCCTTCTCGAGCCCTTCGGGATTGGCGAACGTCGCCATCGCGATCTTGCCGAGGGTCTGGGTCGCGCCGTTGCTGAACGTGCCGACGATCGATCCGTCGCCCGTGATGCTGTACGACTTGAGCGTGCCGGCCGCTGCACCGTTCTGATCGGTGACGGCGACCGTCGACAGGCTCGCGTACCCGGTGACCGCGGTGAGGTCGACGGTCACGGCGCCCGCGGTGAGGGTGAGCCCCGGGCCCGTCTGCTTGCCGTCCGTGAACGCGAGGACACCCGTCGCGCCACTCACGGGCTCGGAGACGTCCCAGCCCGCGGCCGTGCGCGTGAACGTGAGGCTCAGCGTGGTCGGCGTGCCCTGGGCGTCGAAGACCGTGACGTCGCGCACGACCTCGTCACCGGCGGCGGCGGTCGAGGGGAGGTTCCCGGTGACCGTCGCTCCGGTCGTGGCGCGAGCGGGCGAGACGGCATCGAGGGGCAGCACGATGTTGCCGACGGCCTGGCCGGTGTTGACGACGCCGTTCTGCGCCGACCAGCCCTGCACGATCGCCCCGTCGGCGGTGACCATCTTGCCGGTCGGGTCGAACGAGAATCCTCCCGCACGGGTGTACAGCGTCTCGCCGCCCGCGCGCACGGCGAAGAAGCCGTCGCCCGAGATCATGAGGTCGCCGCCGCGCCCGGTGGCCTGCGCGGAACCCTGGGCGAAGTTGGTGCGCACGCCCGCGACCTGCACCCCGAGACCGACCTGGGCGGGGTTGCGCCCGCCGACCTGGTCGTCGGGGATGCCGGCGTTGCCGATGAGCTGCGAGAGGGAGTCCTGGAAGACCACGGACGAGCCCTTGAAGCCCGCGGTGTTGACGTTGGCGATGTTGTTTCCGGTCACGTCGAGCATGGTCTGGTGCGAGCGGAGTCCGGAGATGCCGGAGTAGAGCGAGCGGAGCATGGTGTTCTCTCTTCCTGTGTGTCAGGTGGTCGGTGCGGTCGGGGTGGTGACGCCCGTGATGGCGTCGAGTGCGATGGTCTTGTCGCCGATGGTCACCTGCGGCACGGGGCCGTCGAACGAGACCTTCGTGACGACGCCGGTGACGGCCTTGCCGTCGGCGTCCTCGTAGCTCGCCTCCTGCCCGATGAGGGCGGCGGCGGCCTGGCGCATGTCGAGCGCGAAGGCCTCGGCGCCGTTGTCGGCGAGGGCCGTGAGCTGCTCCATCATGGCGAGCTGCGTGGTCTGCGAGATCATCTCGTTGGTGTCCATCGGACTCGAGGGGTCCTGGTGGGTGAGCTGGGTGACGAGCAGCTTGAGGAAGACCTCGCCGTCGAGCACCTGCTTTCGGGCGGCGGGATCGGTGGTGCTTCCGGTGTGGATCGCGGTGGGTGCGCTCACGGCGTCGACGGTCACGGGGTGTCCTCTCAGGCGAAGGTGTCGAGACCCGCGCCGGCGACGGCGAGGGCGGAAGTCGGGACGGAACGTCGATCGGGCGCATCGACACGAAGACCCGGGGCGACCACGGGGCCGCTGCCGCGCCTGTCACCCGCCTGTCCCCCGGCGCCGGGATCGGCTTCGGGCTGCGCGAACCGATCGGAACCTCCGGCATCCGCCGACGATGCGGATGACGAGGTGAGCGAGAGGTTCGCGTGGGGCAGGACGGCGGCGAGGTCGCGACGCAGATCGGAGACCATCGCGCGCAGCGCTTCGCGCCCGGCGTCGGTCGCTCCGACGAGCTCGACGCGCACGTCCCCGTTCTGGCCGATGTGCGCCCGCACGGTCACGGGGCCGAGGGTGTCGGGACTCACCGTCATCGTGAGTTGATGGCTGCCGGCCGGGCGCTGGGCGATGTTGACGACGACCGGGGACACCTGGGTGGCGACGGACCGGGCGGATGCCGGGGGCTCCGGCGGCGAGACGACCGCGACGGCGGGTGCCGACGCGCTCGCCGCGGGTGCGACGACCGGGCCGGACGGCGTCGCGGCCGCGGGGCTTGCGGGCCGATCCGAGGGGTCGGCGACGGTGCGGGGCGCAGGTGCGGCAGCCGCCGTGACCCCGGATGCCCCGGTCGACGATGGCGCGGACGGCGCAGCGATGGGAGGAGCGGATGCCTCCACCCGCGTCGCGGCAGGCGCGGGAGTGAGGGTCGTCGGTGCAGCCATGACCGGCGGGACACCGTTCACCGGCCCAGCGGCGGACGACGGGCCCGTCGACGGCACGGAAACAGTGGGGTCCGGGGCCGCGGATGCGCGAGCGGGAGCTGCGGCGCTGTCGAGCGGGGCATCGGCATCCTCTCCCCCGGTCGCCGACGTCGGCGGCGCGAAGAGCGTGGAATCGATCCCGTCGTCGGCCGTCGCGTCGGAGCGGGAGGCGGAAGCGGTCTCCGTCGTTCCGGGCGTCGATCCATCGTCGGCGGCGAACGTCGTGGCCGTCGGCGCATCGGCGGGAACCGCGGTCGGGGCCGGCGTCGGAGCGGGAGCCGCGGCCATCGCGCTGATCATCGAGACGGCGTCGACGGGGACCGCACTCACCGATGTCTCGCCCGGCGCCGACTCCGTCGCCTCCGTGGAGTGCTCTCCGGCACTCGGAGCGGCCGCGAGCTCCGTCGTCACGGTCGGCCCGAGGCGCACCGATCCGTCCGTGCCGGTCGGGGCGTCGAGCATCCGTTCCGCGAGTTCCAGCGCGGCCCCGAACGACCTCGTCTCCGCGGGCGTCCCGCGTCCGGTCGGGGCCGCGCCCCCGGCGACGAGCACGGCGAACGGGTCGGATGACGCCGTTCCCGCGGCGATCCCCGCCCTCATGCGGTGCGCTCCTCGCGCCGGCTGCGCATGACGGCGATCTCGTCGAGAGCCGTCTGCTCCGCGTGCTGCGCGATCCGGGCGCTCTCGACCCGGTGGGCGTCCTCGAGGCGTTCGAGGCCGCGGAGCTCGCGGCGGGCCTCGACGTGGGCCGCCTTCGCCTCCGCCTCCTCGGCACGGCGCATCTCGGTGAGCGCCTGCACGTCGCTCAGGGCACTGCGGCCGGCGGCACGAGCCGCGGCCATCGCGAGCAGGGTCGGCGCATCGTCGACCTGTGCGCTGATCTCGACGAGACTCGCGACCGCTCCCTGTTCGGCGGTCTCGGCCTGCAGCCGCGCGGATGATGTGCGGGACAACTGCTCCGCGGCGACGCGCTCCTGCGCATCGCGCACGCGCAGGAGGCCGGCGAGGGGGAACGTCATGGCGTCAGTCCTCCGAACTCGGTGGTGAGGGCGGCGAGGAGCCGCCAGGAATCCTCGGTTGTGGTCAGATCGTCCATGCGCTGCGTCAGGAACGCGGCGATGGCCTGCTCGTTCGCGAGGGCGGCATCGACCAGTGGATTCGCCCCTGGCCGGTACGCACCGATGTCGATGAGGTCGTTCGCGCTGCGACGCGCGGCGAGCACGCTGCGCAGCGCCACCGCATGCGCTCGCTGCTCGGAGGTCGTGATCTTCGAGACGACGCGCGAGATCGACCCCAGCGCATCGACGGCCGGGAAGTGGCCGCGCACTGCGAGGGCGCGGTCGAGCACGACATGCCCGTCGAGGATGCCGCGGGCCGCGTCGGCGATCGGCTCGTTGTGGTCGTCCCCGTCGACGAGCACGGTGTACAGGCCGGTGACGGATCCGACCGGCCCCGTGCCGGCACGTTCGAGCAGGCGGGCGAGAACGGAGAAGGTAGACGGTGGATACCCGCGGGTCGCCGGTGGCTCGCCCGCGCTCAGCCCGATCTCACGCTGAGCCATCGCGACACGCGTGACGGAGTCCATCATGAGCACGACGTCGTTCCCCTCCGCCCGGAAGCCCTCGGCGATGCGGGTGGCGACGAACGCCGAGCGCATGCGCACCATCGCCGGCTGGTCGGAGGTCGCGACGACCACCACCGAACGCGCCAGGCCCTCGGGCCCGAGGTCGTCCTCGAGGAACTCCCGCACCTCTCGACCGCGCTCGCCCACCAGAGCGATCACGGTGACGTCGGCCGTCGAGCCGCGGGCGATCATCGACATCAGCGACGACTTGCCCACCCCCGATCCTGCGAACAGACCGAGGCGCTGTCCCGTGCCGACCGGGGTCAGCGTGTCGAGCACGCGGACGCCCAGTCCGAGTTGGCGGTCGATCCGCTGACGGTTCAGGATGCTCGGAGCCTCGTGATCCAGCGGGACGAACGCGGTGTCGCGGCCGAGCGGCCCCTTCCCGTCGATCGGGCGGCCGAGACCGTCGAGCACCCGCCCGAGCAGTGAGCGACCGGTCGGCACGCGCAGGCGCTCGCCGGTGTGCAGCACGCGGGCCCGCGAGGTGATCCCGTCCAGCGGTCCGAGCGGCATGCACCGCGCCGATCCGCCATCGACCGCGACGACCTCGGCATCCACGCGGCGTCCGTCCGCCACGTCGATCCGCACGCGGTCGCCGACCGCGGCATCGATGCCGACGACCTCCGCTCGGAGGCCGAGCACGGACTTCACCGTGCCCGATCGCTCGGGGCGCGCGGCGCGGAGCACGCGCTCCCACGACACCGTGCGCGCACTCATGCGAGAGCCTCGCGATCGGCATCGTCATCGCGGTCTCCGCCGCTCAGGGCATCGCTCGCCCGACGCAGTGCCTCCGCGACGCGCACGTCGACCGCGCCATCGGCGATCTGCACGATGGCGCCGCCGGGCGAGACGGATGCATCGTCGATCATCTCGACGCCGTGCAACGCGGCCACGGCATCCGCATCCGCGCGCAGGACCTCGCCGTCCCGTGGATGCACGGCGACGCGCGTCCACCGGTCCACGGGCATCTCGGCGAGGGCCCTGCGGAGCGCGTGCGCGGCCGAGCGCGCCGGGTCCGACAGCTCCGCGCCGAGGATCGCGGTCGCGAGCTCTACCGCGAGCTCCTCGATTCGGTCCCCCGAGAGAGCGCTGGTCGTCCGGACGCGATCCGCCACCGCCGATCGCGCATCGTCGAGTGCGGTCAGGGCGCTCTCGTACCGCACCGCCCGTGCATCGCGCTCCTGTTGGAGCCGCTCGGCCTCGGCGGCCCGCTGCGCCCGCGCCTCGTCGAGCGCGATCCGGCGCCCCTCCGCGAACCCTTCCGCATAGCCGCGCGTGCGCGCCCGAGCGGCCTCGTCGCGCACGTCGGTCGGGGTCTCCCCCACGCGCGGCACGACGAGCGGGGTGAAGGCGGTGTCGGAGAGCGTCATTCGATCAGCTCGTCCTCGTCCTCACGGGAGATCGTGATCTCCTCCGCCGCCTCGAGCTCGCGGATGATGCGCACGACCTCGGCCCGCGCCTCGTCGACCTGACGCACGCGCACCGATCCGAGCACCCGTGCCTCCTCGGCGAGGTTCTCCTTGTTCCGCTCGGTCATGTTGCTCGTGACCTTGAGAGCGATCTGCTCGTCCGCCCCCTTGAGAGCGAGAGCCAGGACCCGCAGATCGATCCCGCGCAGCACGCGCTGCGCATCCCGGTCCTCGAGACGCGTGAAGTCGGCGAACGTCACCATGCGGCTGCGGATGTCCTCGGCCAGGGCGAGGTCGCGTCCCTCGAGGCTCGCCAGCAGCGACTTCTCGAGCGCGGTGTCGGAGCGGCTGATGATCTCGACCAGGGGCTGGACGCCGCCGATGGACTCGTGATTGTCGCGCATGGCGAAGACCCCGGTGCGCGAGCGCAGGGAGTCGGCGACGATCGAGATGGCCTCCTGCGTGGCGGTGCCCATCGTGGCGATCGCCTGCGCGACGTCGGTGCGCAGCGGATCCTGCAGGGCGGCGAGCACGGCGGCGGCACGATCCGCCCGCAGGTTCGCGAGCACGACCGCGACCGTGGTCGGCAGCTCTCCCTCGAGGATGGTGGCGAGCTGGGCGGGATCGGCCGCGTTCAGGAAGTCGAACGACACCGCGCCCTGCGACATCACCCTGCCGACCATCCCGACCGCCTTCTCCCGGCCGAAGGCGGTCTCCAGCAGTCCGGTCGCGAGCTCCTGCCCGCCCCGGGAGGGCACCGATCCGCCCGTCGCGATGCGGGTGAAGGCGGCGAGAGCGCGGGCCGTGGCTGCGAGGTCGACCCCACCGAGCTGCGTGAGCTCCGCGGCGAGCAGCTCCGACCGGTCCTCGCCGAGCAGACGCAGCACCTCGGCGCTCGCCTCCCGGTCCATGTTCAGGAGCACGATGGCCGCCTGCCGCAGCCCGCTCATCGGAGCGATCGCCTGACCGGACGCGGCGACGACGGCCTCCGTGATCTGCTCGGTCGGGGCATCCGGGGATTCGATCTGCATGCTCATACGGTCGACTCGTCCATCAGGCTCGCCAGCGCGGTGGCGGTGGCTTGGGGTTCGCGGCGGGCGATGTCGTCGATCTCACGGCGACGACGCTCGACGAGGATCTGCTCCCGCTCGGGCTCCTCCTCGACGTCGAGGAGGGTCGGTGAGACCTGCGGCAGCAGCGGTGCCGTCAGGGCTTCGCGGTCCTGCAGACCCTTGAGCGACTTGAGCTTCTGCTCCTCGCTCTCGGTCAGGGTCGCGAGGTACTCGATCGGGCCCTCGTCGGTGTAGGCGATGCGACGCTTCATGCGCAGGCGGATCGACAGGAAGACGACGAGGATGATCACGGCGAGCAGGATCGAGCCGCCGATGATCGCCGACCGCACGAGCTCCTGCTGGAACTGCGCGGCCTGCTCGGCCTCGGCGGCCGCCAGTGCGGTCTGCGCGGCATTCGCGCCGGCGCCGGCGAACTCCACGAACTCGACGGCGATCGTGTCGCCGCGCTCGACGTCGATGCCGGCGGCCGAGGCGACGAGGGTCTCGATCTGCGCCGCGGTCACGCCGGTCACCGTGCCGCGGTTGAGCGCGATGCTCACGGTCTGCCGGGTCACCTCGCCGGCGGGGGTGATCGTCTTCTCGGTCGACTTGTTGACGGCGTTGTTGCGCGAGGTCTCCTCGAACTCGTACGCGCCGTCGCCGTCCGCACCGTTGGGCACCGCGATGTTGTCGGGGCCGAGCACACCGGTGCCCCCGCCCTGCCCGCCGGTGTAGGTCTCGGTCTTCGTCTGCTCCGAGGCGCTCAGATCGCCCTCGGGAGCGGAATAGGTCTCGTCCATGCGCTCGGAGGTCGAGTTCGCGACGTCCGCCGACACCGTCACGGTCGCGTTCCCCGGGCCGACGATCGTCTCCAGCATCCGGTTCACCGACGCCGCCACCCGGGCCTCGTGCTCGGTCGCCTGCTTCGACGAGTTGCCGGCCACGCCCGAGCCGACGGCCGAGAGCACCGTGCCGTTCTGGTCGGTGACCGCGACGTCCTCCGGCGTCATGCCCGGAACCGACGCGCTCGTGAGGTGGATGATCGCCTCGATCTTCTCGTCGCTGAGCGTCGACCCGTTGCGGGTCTTCACGAACACCGATGCGGTGGGGGTCTGCTGCTCCGAGACGAACACGCTCTCCTCGGGGATGGCCAGCTGCACCGACGCCGTGCTGATGCCGTCCATCGCGCCGATCGTGCTCGCGAGCTCGCCCTCGATCGCGCGCTTGTAAGTCACCGACTGCTGGAACTCGCTCGCGGTGACGCCCATCTTGTCGAGCAGGGTGTAGCCCTCGCTCGTGTCACCGGGGAGCCCGGCGGATGCTGCCGCCAGCCGCTGCGCGTACACCTGATCGTCGGGCACGAGGATCGTCGCGCCGCCCTCGGCGAGCTCGTAGCCGACGCCCGCCGACTTGAGCTGATCGACGACCGCCGAGGCGTCGCCGGCGCTGAGTCCGGTGAAGAGCGGGCTCATCTGCGGCTTGGTGAGCCAGGCCCCGAGCGCGACGGCACCCATGACCAGCAGCGCGACGCCGATGATCGCGATCGTGCGCTGAGCGACGCTGAAGCCCGAGACGATCAGCTTCACGCGTTCGAAGGAGTTCGTGATCACCTTCGGCATGATCAGGCCTGCATCCGCATGATCTCGTTGAACGCCGAGACGCTGCGGTCACGGATCGCGACCACGAGGTCGAGCGTCACGCCGGCGCGGGCGGAGGCGATCATGGCCTGATGGATGTCCTGCAGGTCGCCGGTGACGGCCTGAACGGCGAGCTCGTTCGAGGTCGACTGCAACTGCTGCAGGTTCTCGATCGCGCCGGACATCGAGGTCGCGAAGGCGCCCGCCGAGGCGGACGATCCGGTGCCGTCGGCACCGGATTCGAAGCTGAGGGCCGACATCGGGCTGACGCCTGTGGCGGAGATCGCGTCGATGGGGGTCGACATCAGTTGCGTCCGATCTGCAGGGCGGCCTCGTAGGTGGTCTTGGCGCGGTCGACGACGGCGGCGTTCGCCTCGTAGCCGCGCTGGGCGAGGATCAGCATGCTCATCTGGTCGCCGAGTTCGACGTTCGGGTACTGGACGTACCCGTCCTCGTTCGCATACGGATGCTCGGGGTCGTAGACGAGCTTCGCCTCGGCCTCCGATTCGACGACCCCGGCGACGAAGACGCCCGGACTCTCGGTACCCGCCTGCACCGTGACGAACTTCTCCCGGAACGCCTCTTCACCGGCCGGTGTGGCGGTGTTGACGTTCGCGATGTTGTCGCTGAGCGCATCGAGCCACTTGCGGTGCACGTTCAGTCCGGTGCCGGCGATGCCGATCGCGTCGAAGGTCATGCGGATGCCTGGCCGATCGCCTTGGTGATCGATGCCGCCTGGCCGCCGATCGCCTGGCTGGCGAACTGGAACCGGAGCACGGTGTCGATGTTCGACAGCGTCTCGGTGTCGAGGTTCACATTGTTGCCGTTCAGGCGGGTGGGCTCGAGCGAGCGCTCGACGGTCGCGGCGACCGACCCCGATCCGCCGTCGACCGCGCGACGCAGCTCGTCCTCGAACTGCACCCGCTTCGCCTGGTAGCCGGGCGTGTTGACGTTCGCGATGTTCTCGGCGATGGAACGCTGGCGCAGCGCCAGACCGTCGAGCGCGCTGATCAGCGCGGAGGAGGTTACGGATTCGAGCACGGCGGCACCCCGGATGTGTGGTGGAGAAGCCGATCCGTGGCCTGCGTCGAGCGATCCGTGCTCGTGGCCGACTATCGCGACAGTGCGGTCTCGGCGTAACCGCCGCCGCTCATCCTTCGACGTCGAGGTACGCGGGAGCGTCGGGCGACCCCGTCGGCACCCGACGGAGCGCGGCGAGTTCACGCGCCACGTTCGCCCGCGAGGCGGTGAGACCGCGGATCATCATCTGCTGACGCGCCAGCACCGCCTCCGCGCGTTCGCGCAGCTCTTCGGGCACGGGTCCGGGAGGCGGCTCGAAGGTCGGGTCGAGCTGGTCGTCGGCGGCATCGAGCGCCCGCTCGAAGGTATCGAGCACGGCCAGCCACGACGCGAGGTTGTCGGTCATGCGACTCAGCCCAGCGCGGATGCCGGGGCGGGAGCCGCGGCCGAGGTCACCGCTGCGGCCTGGTGCCACGCTTCGCGGAGCGGCGCGACGAGTTCGCGGCACTCCGCCGTGGCCAGCCGATCGCGGCCGATGTTCGCGGTGATCAGGCGACCGGTGACGTAGGTGTACACCGCGCGCAGGTCGGCCGCGCCGTCCCAGGCGTCGGTGAGCGACCCGCTCAGCTCGGCGACGATCTGCTGGGCGTGAGTGAGGTGGGTGCCCGCGGCCGCCCAGTCCTCGGCATCCTGCGCGGCGCCGGCTCGATCGATGTCGACGAGCAGGCGGTCGTACAGCAGGGTGAGCAGACGCTCGGGCGAGGCCGAGGCGACCTGCTGCTCGAGGTACTGCTGCTTGGCGCGTTCCAGGGATGTCAGGGGCATCGCTTGTCTCTCCTCGGCGATCAGGACTTGGTGGCGGTGAGGGCGGCGAGCTGCCCGGTGAGCCACGACGACTGGGATTCGAGCTTCGACAGCTGCACCTCGAGCTGCGAGTACGTGCGCTCCAGGGTCGCCCGACGCTGTTCGAGACGGACGTCCCACCGCTCGACCTGCGTCTTGAGGGTCTTGACCTCGGACTCCTGCCCGGTGATGCGCTGCGTGAGCAGGCCGTCGTACTTGTCGGAGTAGGTGTCGGCCACGCCCTCGAGGCGACCGGCGACGCCCGAGAACAGCTCCTGGGTCTTCTCGGGATCGTCGGCGAGTGCCTGGGCGAACTTCTCGGCGTCGAACGAGAGCACGCCCTTCTCGTTGATCGAGATGCCGATGCTCGAGGGCGAGACCCCGTCGATCGGGTGCTGCACGGCGTTGGCCAGGGCTGTGCGGAGGTTGCGCACGGTGCTGTCGCCGGTGAACACGCCGAGGGTGGTCTTCTCCCCCACCGCGCCGACCGTGGCCTTCGAACCGTTGTCGATGCGGGTGAGGAGACCGGCGATCTCCTTGATGAACGCCTCGGCCGTGGCCGTCTGCGCCTTCGCATCGAGGGCGACGGTGACCGTGACCGGGTCGGCGCTGGGCTTCGTGACCGTGACGGTGACGTCGTCGCCGACGGTGATCGTGTTGCTCGCGCTCGTCAACACCTGCTCGGCCGAGGTCCCCGCGAAGAGGCGGATGCGGGCGTCGGCACCGGCCGTCAGCACGGCGGCTCCCGGCTCCGTGCCGAGGTCGATCGCGGTGCCCGCGTCGAGATCGTCGCCGTTGCCGCGGTGCAGCGTGAAGGTGTTCTCGGCACCGGTCTCTGCGGCGTTCAGTTGGATGCGCGAGAGCGGGGCGCCGTCGGCATCCGTCCCGGCGGGCACGACGGTCGCCGTCACCCCCGCCTTCGCGGCGTTGATGGCTTTGGCGAGATCGTGGGGCGATGCACCGGCGGGCGCGATCTCGGTGCGGGTGCCGTCGGCGGCCACCAGCGTGAACGCTCCTCCCCAGGAATCCGCGCCCGCAGCCGCGGTGACGACCGAGTGCGCGGTGGCGACGGCGTCGACGACGACGCTCGTCGAGAAGGCGCTCGCCTTCGGCCCCGCGTTCACGGTGACGCTCTCGGACGACGACGTGGCGGTGAAGGCGGCCAGCGAGGTGGCGGACGCAGCGGTCTTGGCCTTCTCGACCAGCGCCTGCAGCGAGGTGTTCAACGACTGCAGGTTCGTGATGATCGAGGTGCGGTCGGTGATCTTGGTGGTGATCAGCTTCTTCGGGATCGCCGACACGTCCATGAGCGCGTCGATGAGCTCGCCGGTCTTCAGTCCGGAGACCAATCCGTCCAGTTTCATCCTCGGATGCCTTCCCTCGGGGCGTGTCGCAGGTCTTAGGGGAAGGCGCCCGAGCGGAGTGTCCCCCGCCCGGGCGCCCGGTGCGCCTCAGGCGCGGCGGCTCAACGGAGCAGCTGGAGAACGCCCTGGCCGGACTGGTTCGCCTGCGCGAGCATCGCGGTGCCCGCCTGCTGCAGGATGTTCGCAGCCGTGTACTTGACCATCTCGGCCGCCATGTCGGTGTCGGCGATGCGGCTCTTGGCCGCCGAGAGGTTCTCGGCCGAGACCTGCAGCGAGTTGATCGTCGACTCGAAGCGGTTCTGCACCGCACCGAGGTCGGCGCGGGCCGACGAGACGCTCTTGATCGCGGCGTCGACCGTGTCGATCGTCGCGGCGGCGGCGGTCGGGTTGGCGAAGCCATCCGCAGTGGTGAGGATGTCGTCGCGCAGGTCTGCCGCCAGCGTGGCGATGTTCGCCGTGCCGAGGTTCACGGTGATCTGGCTCGAAGCGGAACCGTCGGCGCCCACCTGGAAGCTCAGCACACCGTTGCCCGCCGCGCCGGCGGTGCCGTCGAGCAGCTGGATGCCGTTGAAGTTGGCGCTCTCGGCGATGCGGTCGAGTTCGTCCACGAGCTGCGTCACCTCGGTGGTGATCGCCTTGCGCGAGTCCGCGTTGTTCGAGTCGTTACCGGCCTGCACCGCGAGGTCGCGCACGCGCTGCAGGATGGAGTGGACCTCGGTGAGCTGGCCTTCTGCGGTCTGGATGACCGAGATGCCGTCCTGAGCGTTGCGGGCTGCGACGTTCAGGCCGTTGACCTGCGAGCGCAGGCCCTCGGAGATGGCGAGGCCGGCGGCGTCATCGGCTGCGCGGTTGATGCGCAGGCCGCTCGAGAGCTTCTCGAGCGACTTCGAGACGTCGTTCTGGTTGCTCGACAGGTTGCGGTACGAGTTGAGCGCGCTGACGTTGGTTGCGATCTGAAGACCCATGAGTATCCTCCGTGGTTATGGGACTGGAAGCGGGTCCATCCGTGGACCTGCACATCCCACATTCGCGACACCTCGCGCGGTCCGTAACCGGTGACCGACGGGAAAGTCAGATCGCGGGCAGGAGGTCTTCGCTGCGGTGCGCGCTCGCGGGCTTCTCCGGTCCGAAGAGCGCTCCGAAGAACTCGGCCTTCGCGGGGCTGGTGCGGTCGCCGGCGGTCCCCTGCTCCCAGGCCTCCATCGCCTCACGCATGAGAGCGAGACCGCGCGAGCGCAGCTTCGACACGTAGGCGTGGCTCACCTCCATCTCGTCGGCGAGGTCCTTGACCATGCGATCGTCGAGGTAGATCCCGCGGATCACCCGGCGCATCGCGTCCGGCAGCGCATCGAGCACGCGCACGACCATGTCACGCGTCTCGTTCTGCTCCGCGGCGAACTCGGGGAGCACGACGCTGTCGGTGAGATCGACCGCCTGTCGACCCGATTCGGGATCGAAATGCTCCTCGAAGCTCGTGGCCGTGCGCACCATCGCATCCAGGTGCAGCATCTCGGCGACCGCCGCGATGTCGAGGCCCGCTTCCTTCGCGACCTCGGCGGGTGTGCCGGCACGACCCGTGCGAGCGAGCACGGCGTCGCCGGCGGCGCGGATGAGCTCGATCTTGTCGCGCCCGCGCTCCCCGGCGGGGTCGGCGCGACGCATCTCCGAGAGCATCGCCCAGGTGATCTGCGTGCGGGCGAAGGCACCGAAGGGGATGCCGCGCTCGGGTTCGTAGGTCATCGCCGCGCGGGCGAGTCCGAGGCGAGCGGCCGACATGAGGTCGTCGAGGTCGACGTGCTCCGCCGTGCGGGCCTTCTCCAGCGCGAGGAACGTCGCCAACGCCATGTTGTCGCGCGCGAGCCGCTCGGCGGTGGCCGGGGCCGTCGCGCGCGATCCGGAGACAGCAGAGGAAGCAGAATCCTGCAGCAACGTGGCTCCTTGAGTTATCAACTGATTTACGTGTGAAGCTAGCAGGTTTTACACGTAGACAAGTAAATAATTGATTTCGCAGGAGTGTCGGATCGACTTCGCCACTCGTGGAGATGCGCGGACGTTCGACAGATGTCGTAGCGCGGCCGTCGCCCATCCGCTTGAATGACCCCACACGAGCGAAGGCAGGCGAGCATGAGTGTGATCTCCCGCGGATTCGGAGCGCGCAGACGAGAGTCCGACGAGCGGCTCCCTCCCGGTCAGTATCTGACCGGCGACTTCCCCGTGCTCTCGGCCGGACCGACGCCCCGGATCCCGACCGAGTCCTGGGAATTCGTCGTCGTCGGTCGCGACGGGATTCGGCACACCTGGACGTGGGAGGAGTTGCACGCGCTCCCGATCGAGACGATCACCACCGACATCCACTGCGTGACCCGCTGGTCCAAGCTCGGCACGCAGTGGCGCGGGGTCGCGGTCGAACGCCTCCTCGACGCAGTCGGCGACGATGCGGCATTCGCCGAGGTCTTCTCCTACGGCGGGTACACGACCAACCTCTCCCGCGACGACCTCGTCGGAGGGCGCGCGTGGATCGCGCTGGAGTTCGACGGCGAGCCCCTCGCCCCCGAACACGGTGGACCCGCACGCCTGCTCGTTCCGCACCTCTACTTCTGGAAGTCGGCGAAGTGGGTGCACGGGCTGAATCTGCGCGAGCACGACGCACCGGGATTCTGGGAGCAGAACGGCTACAACATGCACGGCGACCCCTGGAAGGAGGAACGGTACTGGTGACGACCGCACCGCTGTGGCGCCCGGCGACCGTCGTCACGACACGCAGCGCCGGAAGCCACGGGCGCATCCTCGGACTGCAGGTCGACGGCTGGCCGGGCAATCTCGCCGGGCAGCACGTGGACGTGCGCCTCACGGCCGAGGACGGCTACCAGGCCGTGCGGTCCTACTCGCTCGCCTCCTCCGGTCCCGGAGAGGTTCTCGAACTCGCGGTCGACGAGGTTCCCGACGGCGAGGTCTCCCCCTACCTGGTCGAAGACGTGCGGCCCGGCGATCAGTTGGAGATCCGCGGACCGATCGGCGGCTACTTCGTCTGGACCCCCGATCGCCCCGAGCCCGTTCAGCTGATCGCCGGCGGATCGGGCATCGTTCCCCTCATCGCCATCGCCCGTGCGCACGAGCGCTCCGGCAGCAGCGCGCCCATGCGGCTGCTGTACGCCGTGCGCTCGGCGTCGGACGCCTTCTACCTCGACGACATCGACCGCCTCGCCGGCAACGGCCTCGTCATCGACTGGGCCTATTCGCGCGTCGCTCCGCCCGGCTTCGCACGTCCCGCCGGTCGGGTGGATGCCGCGACCATCGTCGCCTCGACGTTCGCCTCATCGCTCGAACCGACGGTCTACGTGTGCGGCCCGACCGGTTTCGTCGAGGCCGTCGCCGATCTCCTCGTCGCGGCGGGGCACGCCCCCGACCGCATCCGCACCGAGCGCTTCGGAGGAGCCTGATGGAACACACTCCCGAACCCCGGCCCGTCCGGCGCGTCGACGGGAACGCCGCCGGCGGGTATCTGCTCGAGATCTTCGGCAGGGACATGACCGGCGCGCGCGCCACCTGCGGGCACTGCGCGCGAGCGGCCGTGATCGCGGATGCCGTCGCCGAGATCGACGGCGCCTGCGTCATCCTGCTCTGCCGCGGATGCCGCCGCACACTGCTGACGTACCTGCGCAGCGAGGGGCGGAGGACGCTCCGCATCGACGGTCTGACGACCATCGAATGGGTGGACGGCGAAGTGGTGGGCCCTGCCGGGATCGAACCGACGACATCCACGGTGTAAACGTGGCGCTCTACCAGCTGAGCTAAAGGCCCTGGTGCGTCCAGTGTATCCGTATGCGGATGCGCACCCGCATGGTGGAAGAGGGCTAGGCTGAGGACGGCGCGCGTTGTGCACAGCCGACAAGGCTGCCCGCGTCGCTTCCCGTTTCCTTGGCATGACCTGCCAGCTTGACGAAAGGCTCCCCGTGACCGTCCACGACCAGGATCCGTACTCTCAGGACTCTCTCGACAGCGACCCGGAAGAGACGGGTGAGTGGCAGCAGTCGCTCGATGAGCTCGTCGATGCCAAGGGCCACGGCCGTGGGCGCGAGATCATGCTCAGCCTGCTGAAGCGCTCGAAGGAGCTGCACCTCGGCGTGCCGATGGTTCCGACCACCGACTACATCAACACGATCGCACCCGAGAACGAGCCCGAGTTCCCCGGTGACGAGGAGGTGGAGCGCCGCTACCGCGCGTGGATCCGCTGGAACGCCGCCATCACGGTGCACCGCGCCCAGCGCCCCGGCATCAGCGTCGGCGGGCACATCTCGACCTACGCGTCGTCGGCCGCGCTCTACGAGGTGGGCTTCAACCACTTCTTCAAGGGTGCCGACAACCCCGGCGGCGCCGACCAGATCTTCATCCAGGGCCACGCCTCGCCCGGCACCTACGCCCGCTCCTTCCTCGAGGGCCGACTGAGCGAGGACCAGCTCGACGGCTTCCGCCAGGAGAAGTCGCACGCCCCGCACGGCCTGCCCTCCTACCCGCACCCGCGCCTGATGCCGGAGTACTGGCAGTTCCCGACCGTGTCGATGGGCCTCGGCCCGATCAACGCGATCTACCAGGCGATGTCGAACAAGTACCTCGAGAACCGCGGCATCAAGGACACCTCGCAGTCGCACGTCTGGGCCTTCCTCGGCGACGGCGAGATGGACGAGGTCGAGAGCCGCGGACAGCTCCAGGTCGCGGCCAACGAGGGACTCGACAATCTGACCTTCGTCGTCAACTGCAACCTCCAGCGCCTCGACGGCCCGGTGCGCGGCAACGGCAAGATCGTGCAGGAGCTCGAGTCGTTCTTCCGCGGCGCCGGCTGGAACGTCATCAAGGTGGTCTGGGGCCGTGAGTGGGACGACCTCCTCGCCCGCGACACCGAGGGGGCGCTGCTCAACCTCATGAACGTCACGCCCGACGGCGACTTCCAGACGTTCAAGGCCGAGTCCGGCGGATACATCCGCGAGCACTTCTTCGGTCGCGACGAGCGCGCCGCCGCCCTCGTCGAGAACTACTCCGACGACGACATCTGGAACCTCAAGCGCGGTGGCCACGACTACCGCAAGGTCTACGCCGCGTTCAAGGCCGCGACCGAGCACAAGGGCAAGCCCACCGTCATCCTCGCGAAGACCGTCAAGGGCTACGGCCTCGGTCCGCACTTCGAGGGCCGCAACGCGACCCACCAGATGAAGAAGATGACGCTGGACAACCTCAAGACGTTCCGCGACGCCATGCACATCCCGATCACGGACGCGCAGCTCGAAGAGAACCCGTACCTGCCCCCGTACTACAACCCGGGCCCCCAGGACGAGACCATCCAGTACATGCTCGAGCGTCGCAACAACCTCGGCGGCTTCCTGCCCGAGCGTCGTTCGACGCACGTCGGTCTCTCGCTGCCCGACGACACCGCCTACGCACTCCCGAAGAAGGGCTCCGGCACGCAGGAGATCGCCACGACCATGGCGTTCGTCCGACTGCTGAAGGACCTGCTGCGCTCGAAGGACTTCGGCCACCGCATCGTGCCGATCATCCCCGACGAGGCGCGCACCTTCGGTATGGACGCGTACTTCCCGACGGCGAAGATCTACAACCCGAACGGCCAGCACTACACCTCGGTCGACCGCGAGCTCCTCCTCGCTTACAAGGAGAGCCCGCAGGGCCAGATCGTGCACGTCGGCATCAACGAGGCGGGCGCCCTCGCGGCGTTCACCGCTGCCGGCACGTCGTACGCCACGCACGGCGAACCGTTGATCCCGATCTACCTCTTCTACTCGATGTTCGGCTTCCAGCGCACGGGCGACGCCCAGTGGGCGGCGGGCGACCAGATGGCGCGCGGTTTCATCATGGGCGCCACCGCCGGTCGCACCACCCTGACGGGTGAGGGCCTGCAGCACGCCGACGGGCACTCGCACCTGTTGGCCGCGACCAACCCCGCGACGATCTCGTACGACCCCGCGTACGGCTACGAGATCGCGCACATCGTACGGTCGGGTATCGAGCGCATGTACGGCGGCGAGCACGAGGACCCGAACGTGATGTACTACATCACGCTCTACAACGAGCCCATCGTGATGCCCGCCGAGCCCGAGAACGTGGACGTCGACGGCATCGTGCGCGGCATCCACCGCATCTCGGTCGGCGAGGGCGAGGGCCACCGCGCCCAGCTCTTCGCCTCGGGCGTCGGACTCCCCTGGGCCCTCGAAGCGCAGGAACTGCTGAAGAACGACTGGGGCGTGATCGCCGATGTCTGGTCGGTCACCTCCTGGACCGAGCTGCGCCGCGACGGCCTCGCCGCCGACGAGCACAACTTCCTGCACCCGGAGGAGGAGCCCCGCACGGCCTACCTCACCCAGAAGCTGCAGGGCGCCGAGGGTCCGGTCATCGCGGTGAGCGACTTCATGCACGCCGTCCAGGACCAGATCCGCCCGTGGGTCCCGCAGCGTTTCGCGACGCTCGGCGCCGATGGCTTCGGTTTCTCCGACACCCGCGCCGCGGCACGACGCTTCTTCAAGATCGATGGCCCGTCGATCGTGGTGCGCACGCTGCAGTCGCTCGCCGAGGACGGCGTGGTCGACCGCTCGCTGGCCGCGCAGGCCATCGCGAAGTACAGCCTTCACGATGTCAACGCCGGCACCAGCGGCAACGCGGGTGGCGAAAGCTGAGTCATCGGTGACAGGTTCGTCTCCCGCCGGCATGGACAAGGCCGCGACCCTCGCCTGGCTGCGCCGGATCTCCGGTGACATCGCCTCGGTGACGATCAAGCGCCTGGAAGACACGCTGCCCTGGTACGCCGACATGCCGCCAGCCCGCCGCTCTGCGGTCGGGCTGGTGGCCCAGGCGGGCATCACGTCGTTCATCCAGTGGTACGACGACCCCACCTCGACGCCGTGGATCGCGGCCGACATCTTCGCCGCCGCCCCGCGGGAGCTGCTGCGCAGCGTGAGTCTGCAGCAGACCCTGCAGCTGATCCGCGTGACCGTCGAGGTCACCGAGGAGCGCGTCGCCGGCAAGGGTGAGAACATCCGCGAGGCGATCCTGCTCTACTCGCGCGATGTCGCCTTCGCGGCCGCCGACGTCTACGCTCGCGCGGCGGAGGCCCGGGGACTCTGGGATGCCCGACTCGAGGCGCTCGTGGTCGACTCGATCCTCACGGGCGAGGCCGACGAGGAGCTCCCCAGCCGGATCGCCGCTCTCGGGTGGCACGGTCACGGTGAGGTCGCCGTGCTCGTGGGCACGACTCCCCCGCAGTTCGACGTCGACCAGGTGCGACGCACCGCCCGCAAGCTGGCGGTCGACGTACTGATCGGCGTGCAGGGGTCACGACTCGTCCTCGTGCTCGGCCGCGCCCGTGACGAGGAGCAGGAGACCGACGACGACGAGCTCACGTTCCTCGAGATCGCGTCTCGACTGGAGCCCTCGTTCGGCCCGGGCTACGTCGTGCTCGGTCCCGCCGTCGTCGCGCTCGTCGACGCCAGCCAGAGCGCCCGCGCAGCACTCGCCGGTTTCGCGGTCGCCCGCGCCTGGCGCAGCGCCCCGCGTCCGGTCGAGGCCGACGATCTGCTTCCGGAGCGGGCACTCGCCGGTGATCCGCTGGCCAAGCAGACGCTCATCGAGCGGATCTACCGCCCGCTGCAGGCGCATTCGACCGACCTGGTCACGACGCTCTGGAGCTATCTCGACAACGGCCGCTCGCTCGAGGCGACGGCCCGCGAGCTCTTCGTGCATCCGAACACCGTGCGCTACCGACTCAAGCGCGTCAGCGAGGTCATCGGCTGGGATGCCACCGGCCCGCGCGAGGCATTGATCCTGCAGACGTCGCTGATCCTCGGTTCGATCGGCGCCGCCGACCAGTCCCGACGCCGCCCGTCGCAGCGTCGGGTGCCGCGCTGACCCGCGTTTCCCGCGGCACTGTGCGCCACACACAAGCGTTCTTCGGAATCTTGTGATGAATCATCCACCGCTTGCCTCCGATCATTGGCAGACTGGGGATGTGATTGTCGTCGTATGCCCTGGTCAGGGCTCGCAGACCCCCGGTTTCCTCGCCCCTTGGCTCGAGCTCGACGGGGTGGCCGAGCGCCTCGCGTCGTACTCCGACGCAGCAGAGGTCGATCTCCGCCTCCACGGCACAGAATCGGATGCCGACACCATCCGCGACACGCGCATCGCGCAGCCGCTGATCGTGGCCGCATCGCTCATCGCGGCCGACGCCCTGAACGCCCGCGCCGGGCGCCGGGCCGACGGCATCGCCGGCCACTCGGTCGGCGAGATCGCCGCCCTGGTGGGCAGCGACGTGATCGATGCCGAGACGGGCATGCGCCTGGTCGGCATCCGCGGACGGGCGATGGCGGATGCCGCGGCGCAGACCCCCACGGGCATGAGCGCGGTCCTCGGTGGCGATGAGGCGGCCGTCCTCGCCCGACTCGATGACCTCGGTCTGTCGCCTGCGAACTACAACGGCGGCGGCCAGATCGTCGTCGCGGGCGAGCTCCCCGCGCTCGAGGCCCTCGCCGCAGAACCGGTCAAGGGCACTCGGGTGATCCCGCTGCAGGTGGCCGGTGCCTTCCACACCACCTTCATGGCTCCCGCCGTGGCCGTGCTGCGGGACGCCGTCGCCGAGGTCACCCCCGCCGACCCGACGCTGACCCTCTGGACGAACCGTGACGGATCGGTCGTCACCCGCGGCGCGCAGGCTCTCGACTACCTGGTCGACCAGGTCTCGTCGCCCGTGCGCTGGGACCTCTGCATGGCGTCGTTCGCCGATCAGGGCATCACCGGCCTGATCGAGCTCGCTCCCGCCGGTGCGCTGGCCGGACTCGCCAAGCGCGGTCTGCGCGGCGTTCCGAGCGTCGCCGTCAAGACCCCCGAAGACCTCGATGCGGCCGTCGCGCTGCTGAACGGAGAAGCCGCATGAGCGCCACCCTGACGCAGGCCACGGGCCCCGCTTTCACCCGCATCTACTCGTACGGTGCCGCGCGCGGCGAGAACGCCGTGCCCAATGACGACCTGATCGGTCCGATCGACTCGAGCGACGAGTGGATCCGCCAGCGCACCGGCATCATCACGCGTGCGCGCGCCGACAAGGGCACCGACGCGATCGACCTCGCGTCCGAAGCCGGCGCCGAGGCGATCGAGAAGGCCGGGATCCCGGCCGACCAGATCGACCTCGTCATCGTCGCGACCATCAGCAACCCGAAGCAGTCCCCGTCGGTCTCGGCGATCGTCGCCGACCGCGTGGGCGCGAACCCCGCAGCGGCCTACGACATCAACGCCGCCTGCGCAGGATACGCCTACGCCGTGGCCCAGGCCGATGCCCTCATCAAGGCGGGTGCCGCCCGCTACGCGCTGGTGATCGGCGCCGAGAAGCTGTCCGACATCGTCGATCCCGCCGATCGGAGCATCTCGTTCCTGCTCGGTGACGGCGCCGGCGCCGCCGTGATCGGCCCGAGCGACACCCCCGGCATCGCTCCGGCAGTGTGGGGTTCCGACGGCTCGAAGGCGGATGCCGTGGGCATGAACGGCACCCTGACGCAGTTCCGCGACGGCGAGGTGCCGTGGCCGACCCTCCGCCAGGAAGGTCAGACGGTGTTCCGCTGGGCGGTCTGGGAGATGGCGAAGGTCGCCCGCGAGGCGCTGGACCGCGCCGGCGTCGAGGCATCAGACATCGCTGCCTTCATCCCCCACCAGGCGAACATGCGGATCATCGACGAATTCGCCAAGCAGTTGAAGCTCCCGGAGACCACGGTGATCGCCCGCGACATCGAGACGACGGGAAACACCTCGGCTGCATCGATCCCGCTGGCCAGCCACCGTCTGATGGCCGAGCACCCCGAGCTCTCGGGCGGACTCGCCCTGCAGATCGGCTTCGGCGCGGGCCTCGTGTTCGCGGCTCAGGTCGTCGTGCTCCCCTGACCGGGGCCCGACTTTCCCTAGACTGTTCCACGGTTCCGAAAACAACCCGTAAGAAAGAGGAAGACCACATGGCTTTCACCAACGATGAGGTCCTCGCCGGCCTCGCAGAGCTCATCACCGACGAGACCGGCATCAACGCCTCCGAGGTCGCTCTCGAGAAGTCGTTCACCGACGACCTCGACATCGACTCGATCTCGATGATGACGATCGTCGTCAACGCCGAGGAGAAGTTCGGCGTCACCATCCCCGACGACGAGGTCAAGAACCTGAAGACCGTCGGCGACGCCGTCAACTTCATCGTCGCGGGCCAGGAGTAATCCACGAGGGATGCCACCCCCGCACCGTCGGGGCGTGGCATCCTCCGTCCTGCCCCCACCCTGCTCTGAATCCCGTCCGACAAGGAACCACACCATGACCAAGCGCATCGTCGTCACCGGCATCGGCGCCACGTCCGCCATCGGCGGGACAGCTCCGGAGAACTGGACCAACCTCCTCGCAGGCGCCTCCGGCACCCGCGCACTCGAGCACGACTGGGTCGCCCAGTACGAGCTGCCCGTCACCTTCGCCGCCGAGGCGATCGTGCGGCCCGAGGAAGTCCTCCCGCGCCATGAGGCCAAGCGTCTCGACCCTTCTTCCCAGTTCGCCCTGATCGCCGCCCGTGAGGCCTGGGCCGACGCGGGCTCCCCCGAGGTCGCCCCCGAGCGCCTCGGCATCGACTTCGCCACCGGCATCGGCGGCCTCTGGACCCTTCTCGACGCATGGGACACCCTGCGTGAGAAGGGACCCCGCCGCGTCATGCCGCTCACCGTCCCGATGCTCATGCCCAACGCCGCGGCCGGCAACCTCTCGCTCCAGTTCGGCGCCCGCGCCTACGCGCAGACCGTCGTGAGCGCCTGCGCCTCGAGCACCGAGTCGATCATCCACGCGTTCCACCACCTGCAGGAGGGACTGGCCGACGTCGTCATCGCCGGTGGCACCGAATCGGCGATCCACCCGATCACGATGGCCTCCTTCGCCTCGGCACAGGCCCTGTCGCGTCGCAACGACGACCCCGCGACCGCTTCCCGTCCCGGCGCGATCGACCGTGACGGCTTCGTCATGGGCGAGGGTGCGGCAGCGCTCATCCTCGAGACCGAGGAGCACGCGAAGGCCCGTGGTGCGAAGATCTACGGCTACGTGCTCGGCGGCGGCGTGACGGCCGACGCCTACCACATCACCGGCAACGACCCCGAGGGCACGGGAGCGGCGCGCGCCGTCACCCAGGCGCTCGAGGAGGCGGGCATCACCGCCGATCAGGTCACGCACATCAACGCGCACGCGACGTCGACCCCGGTCGGAGACCCGAACGAGTACGTCGCGCTCAAGAAGGTCTTCGGCGACCGCATCGACGAGATCCCCGTGTCGGCGACCAAGGCGTCGACCGGTCACCTGCTCGGCGGCACCGGCGCACTCGAGGCGATCTTCGCGCTGCTCGCGCTGCGCGACCGCGTCGCCCCGCCCACCATCAACATGACCGAGCCCGACCCCGCTGTGCCGTTCCGCCTCTCCGGCGAGCCGACGCCACTGGGTGACGGCCCGCAGTACGCGATCAGCAACTCCTTCGGCTTCGGCGGTCACAACGCCGTTGCGGTGTTCGCAGCGGCCGACAACGACTGAGTCCCGCACACGACGACGGCCCCCGGAGATACTCCGGGGGCCGTCGTCGTGTGTCGAGGGCGCGTTCAGCTCGGCACGGACGCCGCGGGCGGGGCGAGCCGCTGGGACCGCGCCACGCGCATCCGGGTGATCCGCGGCAGGAACCAGCCGATCAGCGGACCGACGCCGAAGGCGAAGAGCACGGTGCCCACGCCGACCGGCCCACCGAGCACGAACCCGACCAGCAGGACGCTCCCCTCGATCAGCGTCCGCACGATCCACACCTTCCAGCCGGTGCGGCGCACGAGTCCGGTCATGAGTCCGTCGCGCGGTCCCGGGCCGAAGTCGGCAGCGATGTAGAGTCCGGTCGCGAAGGCGAGCAGCAGCAGACCGAAGATGAACATCGGCGCTCCGATCCAGACGGTCGGCGGAGCGGGCAGCACGAGCAGCGTGAGGTCGGCGGCGGGGCCGACCATCAGTGCGTTCAGCAGCGTGCCGAGGCCGACTCGCTGCCGCAGGGGGATCCACAGCAGCAGCACGACGATCGAGACGAGCACGGTCACGGTGCCGTAGCCGATGCCCGAACTCCCCGAGACGCCGAGTGCGAGGACATCCCAGGGAGCGACGCCGATCCCGCCCCGCACCATGAACCCGAGCGCCACGCCGTAGAGGAAGAGACCGAGCACGAGCTGCCCGAGGCGCTCGACGAGGTCGCGCCGACTCGTGGCGGTGACGGGCAGGAAGACGGCGCGCAGGTGCATCTCTCCATGGTGGATGCCGGTCACGCTCCGAATCCGAGTCCACTCCCCCAGAAGTGGCCTGCAGAAATCAGTCCACTTCTGCGCCATGCTGGAGGCATGGGATCACGACTCGTCGAACAGCTCGGAGCGCAGAACGCCGCCGGCGCCACGGCCTCCGCCCTCGCCGACCAGATCCGCGCGCTCGTGCTCGACGGTCGCCTGACCGTCGGCGAGCGGCTTCCGAGCGAGCGTGCGCTCGCGCTGGAGTTGCGCCGCTCCCGGTCGACGATCACCCGCGCGTACGGGCTCCTCGAGGCAGAGGGCTATGTCGCCCGGCTGCACGGCGGGAGCACCCGCATCACCCTCCCGCACGCCGATATCGTGACCATCCCGACCGACGACGACTCGGCCATCGACCTGTCGATCGCCTCGATGGACTCCACCCCCGGCCTGTACGACGCCACCGTGCGCTCCCTCCCGCGCCTCGCCGCGATGCGGGGCACGAGCGGCTATTCGTTGCGCGGCCTCCCCGAGCTCCGCGAGGCCGTCGCCGCTCGCTTCTCCGAGCGCGGCGTCGAGACATCGGCCGACGAGATCATGATCACCTCGGGGGCTCTGAACGCCCTCAACCTGGTGCTCGCGACGGTCGGACGACGCGGAGAGCGCGTCCTCGTCGAGCAACCGACGTTTCCGCACGCGCTCGAGGCGCTTCATCGTCACGGCTACCGCCTGGTCCCCACCCCCGTCGACGTCGAGGGCTGGGACGCGCGGCACCTCGCCGAAACGCTTCTGAGCGTGCGCCCGCATCTCGCCTATCTGATCCCCGACTTCCACAACCCGACGGGCGCGACGCTCCCCGATGACGAGCGCTCGCGCCTGGTCGCCACCGCGCGCAGCGCCGGGACCACGCTGATCGTCGACGAGACGACCACGGAACTCGACATCGACCGCGGGTGGGCGCCCACACCGATGGCGGCCTACGACCCCCGCGTCGTGACCGTCGGCTCGATGTCGAAGATCGCCTGGGGCGGCATGCGCATCGGCTGGATCCGCGCCGAACGGTCCCTCATCACTCGACTCCTCGCGGTGCGCCCCTCGTTCGAGCTCGGCACGGCCCTGCTCGAGCAGTGCATCGCCGTCGAGCTGCTCGGCGACATGCCGGCCCTCACCGCACACGTGCGCACGCGCTTGCGGGCGGGACGCGCGGCGGTCGAGGCGGGGCTCGCCGCGCTTCCCGGCATCCGGATGCCGTCGACACCCGGCGGCCTCTCGGCGTGGGTCGATCTCGAAGTTCCGGTCTCGACGGCGCTGTCGCTCGCGGCGCGCGAGCGGCAGCTCATCCTGCCGCCCGGGCCGCGGTTCACCACCGGAGGCGTGCTGGAGCGCCGACTGCGCATCCCCATCACGCTGCCCCCGGAGCGGACGGCCGAGGCGATGACGCGCATCGCCGAGTCCTGGGCGCATGTGCAGGGCGGGGCGGCCTCCCGCGGCGACGACCTCCGCCACGCCGCGGTGATCTGACCGGGCCGCCGGCTCTCCGACGTCGGCACCTCCGACGACGAAGACCCCGCCGCTGCGAACAGGGGCGGGGTCTTCGTCTATGGAGCGGGGGACGTCTTCTCAGCGTCCGGGACGAATCACCGGCATCCGATACTCACGCCTCCCGCGCTCCAGGTCTGTGGGTCGGCGGCACGTCAGCCGACCTTGTGCAGCCACACCACACGGGCGTCGTCGCTCGCGTGCCGGAACGGCTCGAGCTCGTCGTCCCACGCGGAGCCGAGAGCGACGTCGAGCTCGCGTTGCAGCTCGAGCGCGCTGCCGGCGGCGATCTCCATCGCGTACCGGATGCGATCCTCGCCGATGACGATGTTGCCGGCGGCATCCGTCTGGGCGTAATGGATGCCGAGGTCCGGGGTGTGCAGCCAGCGTCCACCGTCGCTGCGGGGAGTCGGATCCTCGGTCACCTCGAAACGCAGGTGCTCCCACCCGCGGATCGCGGTCGCGAGAGCGGCGCCGGTGCCCACCGGGCCATCCCAGTAGAACTCGGCGCGGCGCGCGCCGTCGAGCACGGGCTGGTCGGCCCAGTCGAAGTTCACCGCACGCCCGATAGCGCGACCCACCGCCCACTCGAGGTGCGGGCAGAGCGCGCGAGGCGCCGAGTGGATGTACACCACTCCGCGTGCGTAAGCCGTCGCCATGATCTCTCCGTTTCATCAGGTGCGTCTTCCCCAACGACCTGAACTGAAATCAGCGACGATATGCGGTTATGCGCCCATTCTCGCCCACGATCCTGGAAATCACAAGCATGTGATTCCACGGGAAAGGCCCCGGTCGCGACGACCGGGGCCTTTCGTGGAGACGGGTCTCCGAGGTGCAGAGGATCAGGCCTCGCTCATCGCCTGCTTGACCTGCTGGCCCTTGGCGGCGTAGTACGCGGCGCGCGCGGCATCCTTGCGGGCCTGCTCGGCGTAGCCGTGCTCGAGCACCTCCTGCGGAACCTCGACGTTGGGAACGTCATCGGTGCCGTGGTACTTCTCGATGTACGCGTCGAGCTCGGGACCCGACGTCCACGAGGTGATGAGGCAGTAACGCGGCTCGGTACCGTTGTGCGTCGCGGCGTGCCACAGGCGCTGCGTGTCGACGATGAGCTGCGCGCCGGCCGGAAGCGCGATGCGGTACTCGATGCTCGGGTCGGTGCGGTTCTCGCGCAGGACGAAGTAGCTGTCCTTGTCGTCGGTGAGGTTGAAGAAGCCGCGCACGACCCAGCCCGTGCCGTCCGGGTTCAGACGGTTGTTGTCATCCTGGTGCAGGTTGTAGAGGCAGTCGCCGTACGGGGTCGGCTGCAGTTCGATGACCCGGCAGCGCCCGACGTTGGCACCGGGCTCCTGCGCGCGGCGCGTTAGGTTCGGGGCCTTGGCGGTCTGCGAATCGATCCAGACGCCGTCCTTGTCGGTGCGCGGCGGCTTGTGGTTCCAGAAGCCGTTGCACTCGATGTCTCCGAAGGCGCTGGCGAGCGGCGCGAATCGCGTGTCGCCCGAGGACTTCCAGTCGTTGTACTCGATGTCCAGCCACTCTTTGGGGTCGAGTTCCTGGTTGTAGCTGTCGAGGACGACGAAGCCCTTCTCCTCCAGCGCTTTGGACTTGATGTATCCCATGATCGAGTCATGTTCCTTTCATCGGGGGCCAGCACGTTTTAACAGGCCCTGATAAGGCAAGCCTAACAGCGAGCCGTGCGTGCGCTTCGGAGGCGGCCGTGAATAACCGAATAGACTGAAAACGGTGCCGGGTTCACCCTCGACATCGCGCGCTACGGGAGGACGAGACACCAGTATGAGCACCGCCACCAACGTCGAGGCGACAGCAGTCAACACGATCGAGTGGCTCGCGGCGGGGTCGACCACCATCGTCGTCCCCGTATACCAGCGGCAGTACCGGTGGGACATCGGCGGGTGCGAGAGACTGCTCTCCGACATCCGCTCCGTGGCGGACGCCGACGAATCCCACCGTCACTTCATCGGCTCGATCCTCTCCGCGCAGGACGGCGCGACCGACGACGACCTGATCCTCATCGACGGGCAGCAGCGCATCACGACGCTCACCCTCCTCATCGCCGCTCTGCACCACAGCGTGCGGGGCACCGACCCGCAGCTCGCCGCCGAGCTCGAGAGGGTTCTCGTGCGTGCCGACGATCCGTCCCGCACCAAGCTGCGCCCGCACGACGCCTGGGCAGGGCTGTACGAATCGGTCGTGCTCGATCGGCGCGACGACGCCGACCGGGAATCCCGCTTCGACGACAACTACGCGTTCTTCCGGAGTCAGGTGCACGCCGACGAGGTCGCACGCATCTGGCGAGGGCTGCAGCGACTCGAGCACGTGTCGATCACGCTCGGCGCGCAGGCGAACGCGCAGCAGATCTTCGAGAGCCTGAACTCGACGGGTGAACCCTTGCGCGACCACGAGCTCATCCACAACTACATCCTGATGGGGCTCACCCACGCCGAGCAGCTCGATGTGGAGGCCCGCTTCTGGCTGCCGATCGAACGCCACACGGGTGAGACGATCGGCGCCTTCTGGCGGCACTACCTCGTGATGACGACCGGGCGCGAACTGGCGGCGAACGGGGAGCACGGCGTCTACAGCGCCTTCCGCCACTCGTTCCCCCGGGTCGATGCGGAGCGGCTGCAGGCGGATGCCGAGGTCTGGCGCCACTACGCCGAGATCTACGGCATCCTCCTCGACCCCTCGCTCGAGAGCGATCCGGAGATCGCCCGACAGCTGCGCTTCGTGAACACCTTCGGTCGCGCGGCCTACCCGCTCGTGCTCAGCGCCTACAGCGACCACTCCCGCGGGGTCATCGAGCGCGACGAACTGATCGAGACGCTCGAATGGATCCAGGCGCTCTACCTGCGCCGCACCCTCGTGAACCTGCCCAACGAGCGCCTGGTCGCCCGGCTCTGCCGCGCCCGCTCGCAGGGGCGGGAGGCGCTGGCTCGCGCATTCGCACGCATCACCCCCTCCGACGAGCGGGTCAGCGCGGTGCTGAAGTACAGCGAGCTCCCCTACGCCGCCTACGTGCTCGGCCGTCTCGAAGGCGTCGAGGATCCCCTCGAATTCGACGTCGAGCACATCGTGCCCACCGTCCCCGGCGACGCGTGGTCGGGTGACGGGGCGCGCACGTGGAGCGAGTACAGCGAGGACGAGCAGAACAGCCACCGCGCGCTCGCCCCCACGCTGGGCAACCTGACGCTGCTGGAACAGCACCTCACCGAGAGCGTCTTCGGCGCCTCGTTCCCGGTCAAGCGCGCGGATGCCTACGCGCGGAGCAGCGTCGCCGCGACTCGCGACCTGAACGCCATCGACCAGTGGAACACCGCGGCGATCACGGCCCGCACCGTGCGCCTCACCGCCGAGCTGCTGCAGGTCTGGGCGCGACCGGCCCTGCCCGAGATCGACGACGACGGACTGACCCCGATCCTCGACGCCGTCCGCCGTCGCGGCTGGCCCGCCGGTTGGGAGCGCGAGTTCGACTACGTCGAGTACCGCGGCGAGCGGTGGGAGGTGTACGACGTCAAGCATCTCTTCAACCGCGTCCTGCGTCGCGCCTGGACCGACACCCGTGCCGCGGCCCTGTCGTACTCGGCAGCGCACGGCGGCCCCATCTACGACGGCATGGCCTGGAAGGGGCAGTGGGACGAACTCACCGACGGCCACCACCTCTACATGGGCTGGGACTCGAACTACATGATGAGCGCCGTGCAGGGGGTGCTCGAGGAGGCCGGCATCGCCGCCGAGGTGTTCGTCAAGTACTCCTACATCGGCAACGTGATGTAGCGCCGGCTGCACCTTCGCCGCGGACCGCTGCTCGATAGGATCGAAGACGTGACTACCGTCGTGCGCCGCCTGCTGGATCTGACCGTCGAAGAGCACACGCTCACCGTCCCCCTCGTCTGGGGTGATCCCGCCGACAGCCGCACCATCGACGTGTTCGCCGCCGTCGTCTCGCGTCCCGGCGGCGAGACGCTCCCCTACCTGGTGTTCCTCCAGGGCGGCCCAGGCAGCGAGGCGCCCCGCCCGTTCCACGCCGCCACCGCGCCGGCCTGGCTCGACGAGGCACTCGCGCACTATCAGGTCGTGCTGCTCGATCAGCGCGGCACGGGGCGCTCGACTCCCGTCTCCGATGGCGACCTGGCACTCGGTTCCTCGGCCGTCGCCGAGCACCTCACCCATCTGCGGGCCGACGCGATCGTGCGCGACTGCGAGGCGATGCGCCAACACCTCGGCGCCGAGCAGTGGAGCGTGCTCGGCCAGTCCTTCGGCGGCTTCACGACCCTCGCCTACCTCTCCACCGACGCCGACTCCCTGACCGACGTGTTCATCACGGGAGGGTTGAGCGCGATCGGCCGCCACCCCGACGACGTCTACGCCCTCTGCTACGACAAGATGCGCGATGCCTCGGAGCGCTACTACCGGCGCTTTCCCGAGCACCGCGACGCGATGCGGCGCCTGGTCGATCGTGCGGCCGCCGGTGACATCGTGCTCCCCGACGGCGAGGTCGTCTCGGTCTCCCGCCTCCGGTCCTTCGGGTCGGCCCTCGGAACGGATGCCGGATGGCAGACGGTGTGGTCGCTTCTCGAATCGGATCCGACGAAGAACGCGTTCCGCTACGACCTCATGAATGCGATGCCCTACGGCGGACGCAACCCGCTCTACTTCGCCTTCCATGAGTCCAGCTACGCCGATGGCCACGCCACGCGGTGGTCGGCCGAGCGCACCGAGCCCGCGGACTTCCGCGACGACCCGACGCTGTTCACCGGCGAGCACATCCGCCGCGAATGGACCGAGACGGTGCCGGCCTTCCAGCCCTGGCGGGACGTCGCCCTCGAGCTCGCCGAGTTCGAGTGGCCCTCGGTGTACGACGCCTCGGCGATCGCCGCGTCCGAGGCGACCGGCGCCGCCGCCGTCTATGTGAACGACGTGTACGTGCCCTACGAGTTCTCGCTCGAGACCGCGAAGCTGCTGCCGGGCGTCCACCTGTGGCAGACGAGCGAGCACGAGCACAACGGGCTGCGATCGGGCCCCGTGCTCAGCCGTCTCATCGACCTCGCGCACGGTCGACGCATCCGCTGAGCATGTCCGTCGCTCGGCGGATGCCGACGACGTGCACGCACGTCGTCGCGAGTACGACGAAGGCCCCGCTCTCCGAGGAGAACGGGGCCTTCGACGCGGGGGTCCTTACTTGGACGATCCGCCGAAGCCCTTGAAGCGCTGGTTGAACTTCTCGACGCGGCCGGCCGAGTCCATGATGCGCTGCTTGCCCGTGTAGAACGGGTGCGAGGCCGAGGAGATCTCGACGTCGATGACGGGGTACTCCACGCCGTCCAGCTCGATGGTCTTGTCGCTCGAGACGGTGGAGCGGGTGAGGAAGGTCTCGCCCGAACCGAGGTCGCGGAACACGACTGCCTTGTACTCGGGGTGGATGTCAGTCTTCATGGGATTCCTTAGTTGCTGCCCTGGATTGTGCCAGGGACGAGGGAAGTCTGCGGTGCAGAGTGCACCAAGGGTCGATCTTATCAGATGACGGATCAGGATGCCGCGCGAGCCGCGTAGCGTCCGTCCTCGCTGCTGAGCGTGATCGGCATGCCGAACGCCTCCGTGAGCGCTTCGGCCGTGAGCGTCTCGCGGATCGGACCGGCCGAGACCACGCGCCCTTCACGCAGCAGCATGACGTGCGTGAAGCCCACCGGGATCTCCTCGACGTGGTGCGTGACCATGAGCATGGCCGGAGTCGTCGGCGACGAGGCGTAGCCGCTGAGCAGGGCGAGGAGCTCCTCGCGCGAGCCGAGGTCGAGCGAGGCGGTCGGCTCGTCGAGCAGGAGGAGCTCGGGGTCGGTCATCACGGCGCGGGCGATCTGGACGCGCTTCTGCTCGCCGTCGCTGAGAGTGCCGAAGGTGCGATCGGCGAGGTGGTCGAGCTTCCACTCCCCCAGCACGCGCAGCGCGCGGCGCTCGTCGATGTCCTCGTAGTCCTCGTTCCAGCGCCCGAGCACGGAGTACGCGGCGGTGAGCACGGTGTTGAGAACGGTCTCGTCGCGCGGAACGCGCTTGGCCATCGCCGACGAGGCGAAGCCGATGCGCGGGCGCACCTCGAACACGTCGGTGCGACCGAGGGTCTCGCCCAGCACCGTCACGGTTCCCGAGGTCGGGTGCATCAGCGTGTCGGCGAGCTGCAGCAGCGTGGTCTTGCCCGCGCCGTTGGGCCCGAGGACCACCCAGCGCTGGTCGTCCGCGACCTGCCAGGTCACGTGGTCGATGATGTTTCGCCCGTCGCGGCGCACGACGACATCGGTGAAATCCAGAGCGATCGGCATGCGACCAGCCTATCGGCTCAGGCGGTGAGCTCCGCGTAGAGCGCGCAGGTCGCGTCGGCGATCGACGACCAGCTGAACTCGCGCGTGGCCCGGTCCCGTCCGGCATCGCCGTAGACCCGCGCCTGCGCCGGATCCATGGCCACCTCGGTGAGCACGGCCGCGAGGTCGGCGACGTACCGATCGGGGTCGACCGGGGTACCGGTGCCGTCCTGCACCTGCTCGATCGGCACGAGGCGACCCGTCACGCGGTCGGCGACCACTTCGGGGATGCCTCCGGTCGCAGTGCCGACCACGGCCGCACCGCAGGCCATGGCTTCGAGGTTGACGATGCCCAGCGGTTCGTACACCGAGGGGCACACGAAGGTCGTGGCGGCGGTGAGGATCGCCGAGAGCTCGTCGCGCGGCAGCATCCGCTCGATCCAGATCACGCCGTCGCGGGTCTGCTGGAGCAACCGCACGCCCTCCTGCACCTCGGCCATGATCTCGGGGGTGTCGGGAGCTCCGGCGCAGAGGATCAACTGCACCTCGGGCGGCAGCAGCCGCGCGGCCTGCAGCAGATACGGGAGTCCCTTCTGGCGGGTGATGCGCCCGACGAAGACCACCGACGGACGGTTCGGGTCCATGCCGACGGATGCGAGGAACTCCGGGTTCTGCACGGGGCGCCAGCGTTCGACGTCGATCCCGTTGTGGATCACCCGGACCTTCGCGGGGTCGACCTGCGGGTAGCTGCGCAGGATGTCCGCCCGCATGCCCGCGCTCACGGCGATCACGGCCGCGGCGTTCTCGTAGGCGAGCTTCTCGATGCCGCTCGACACGGCGTAGCCGCCGCCGAGCTGTTCGGCCTTCCACGGGCGCAGCGGCTCGAGGCTGTGCGCGGTGAGCACGTGCGGGATGCCGTGCAGCTGCGCGGCGAGGTGTCCCGCGAAGTTCGCGTACCAGGTGTGACTGTGCACGACGTCGGCGCGCTCGATCGCGGCGACGATCTCGAGATCCGTTCCGAGCGTCTGCAGCGCGGCGTTCGCGGAGGCGAGTTCGGAGGGCGTGGAGTACGCGGCAGTACCCCGCTCGTCGCGCGGCGCACCGAAGGCGCGGACGCTCACGTCGATGCTTTCGCGGAGCGCCGCCGCGAGCTCGGCCACGTGCACCCCGGCACCGCCGTAGATCTCCGGCGGATACTCCTTCGTGATCATTTCGACTCGCATGTCTGAACGCTAGTACAGCGGGCCGGATCGCACCTAAGGTGGAGCCATGTCCGCTCCAAAGAAGATCTTCGGCATCATCCTCGCCGGCGGCGAGGGCAAGCGACTCATGCCGCTCACGGCCGATCGCGCGAAACCCGCGGTGCCCTTCGGCGGACAGTACCGATTGATCGACTTCGCGATCTCGAACCTCATCAACTCGGGCCTGCGGCAGGTCGTCGTGCTCACGCAGTACAAGTCGCACAGCCTCGACCGCCACATCTCGCAGACGTGGCGCATGTCGGCGCTGCTCGACTCGTACGTCACCTCCGTTCCGGCGCAGCAGCGCCTCGGCAAGCGGTGGTTCTCGGGCTCGGCCGACGCGATCCTGCAGAGCATGAACCTGCTCAACGACGAGAAGCCCGACATCGTCGTCGTGATCGGCGCGGACCACGTCTACCGCATGGACTTCCGGCAGATGATCGACGCGCACATCGCCTCGGGTGCGAAGGCCACCGTCGCCGGCATCCGCCAGCCCCTCGCTCTCGCGTCGCAGTTCGGCGTCATCGACACCGATCCCGAGGATCAGGGCCGGATCCGTGCGTTCCTCGAGAAGCCGACCGATGCCACCGGTCTGCCGGACGCGCCGCACGAGGTGCTCGCCTCGATGGGCAACTACGTCTTCGACGCCGACGCTCTGATCGCGGCTGTCGAGACCGACGGCGAGTCCCCGACCTCCGGCCACGACATGGGCGGCGACATCATCCCCTACTTCGTCGGGCGCGGTGAGGCCGGTGTCTACGACATGAAGCGCAACGAGGTGCCCGGCTCCTCCCCGCGCGATCGCTCCTACTGGCGCGACGTCGGAACGATCGAGTCGTTCTTCGACGCCCACATGGACCTGATCTCGACCCTGCCCGTGTTCAACCTGTACAACACCGACTGGCCGATCCACTCGCAGACCGTGAACTCGCCCCCCGCGAAGTTCGTGCGCGACTCGGTCGGCCGCATCGGCAACGCGATCGATTCGATCGTCTCGCTGGGGTCCGTGCTGTCGGGAACGCACCTCGAACGCAGCGTGGTGGGTCCGTGGACTCTCGCCGGGGGCGGATCGACGATCACCGATTCCGTCGTGTTCGACCACGTGCACGTCGGAGCCGGATCCCGCGTGCATCGGGCGATCCTCGACAAGAACGTGGTGCTCGCCGACGGTGCGACCGTCGGTGTCGATCGGGAACGCGATCTCGCCCGCGGGTTCACGGTCACCGAGACGGGCATCACGGTTGTCGGCAAGGGACTGTACATCGAGCGCTGAGCGTCATCCGTCCGGCGGCGACGTCCGCGCTCGGTAGGCTCGACGTCGTGACCCCTGCGCGCTTCCTCGTCGTCCTCGATGCCGATTCGACCCTCATCCGCAACGAGGTGATCGAGCTGCTAGCCGACGAGGCCGGGCGCCGCGACGAGGTGCAGGCCGCGACCGAGGCCGCGATGCGCGGCGAGGTCGACTTCGCCGAGAGCCTGCGCACCCGCGTCGCGGCGCTCCGCGGCGTCTCGGTCGATGCCTTCCCCCGCGTTCTCGCGCGCATCGAGCCCACGCCGGGCGTGCGCGAGCTGACCGCCGCGGTTCACGCACGCGGCGGAGTCGTGGGCGTCGTGTCCGGAGGATTCCACGAGATCCTCGACGACGTGGCCCCGACCCTCGGCGTCGATCGCTGGCGGGCCAATCGGCTCCGCGTGGCCGACGGGGCGCTGACCGGCGAGGTCGACGGCGCGATCGTCGATGCCGCAGCCAAAGCCGAGTCGCTCCTCGAGTGGGCCGCCCAGCTGGGTGTCGCCCGGCACGCGACGATCGCGATCGGAGACGGGGCGAACGACCTGAAGATGATGGCGGCGGCCGGCCTCGGACTCGCTTTCAACGCCAAGCCCGCCGTGCGCAACGCGGCGAGTCTCGTGGTCGGACCGCAGGACCTCGCCGAGGTCATCGCTCTTCTCCCCTGATCGGCCCCGCGGGGTTCGGCGGTGTTCTGCGACCCCCTCGCGGATGTCGGAGGCCGGCGCTAACGTCGGCGCATGGACATCATCCTCATCCCGGGCCTGTGGCTCGATGCCGAGAGCTGGAACGACGTGACACCCGTGCTGACGCGCGCGGGGCATCGCGTGCACCCTCTGACCCTGCCGGGAGTCGGTGCGCCCGCGACCCGATCCGCCGACATCGGCATCGCCGACTGGGTCGATGCCGTCACGCAGAAGATCGACGAGCTCCCCGGAGAGCGGGTGGTCGTCGTCGGACACAGCGGCGGGGGAAACGTGGCCTGGGGCGCGGCGAACGCCCGCGCCGACCGCGTCTCCCGCGTGGTCTTCGTCGACACCGTTCCGCCGCCGCCCGGTCACGGCATCAGCGAGTTCGAGGTCGTCGACGGTGTCGTGCCGTTCCCCGGGTGGGACTTCTTCCCCGATGAAGACGTGTTCGATCTCGATGCCGACACGCGTGCGCGCACCGCACCGACCGCGAAGAGCGTTCCCGCGCGCGTGCCGACCGACGCGATCGCCTTCGAGGGCGATGCGCGCTTCGGAGTGCCGGTGACGATGCTGATGGGCGGACTCGACCAGGAGACGCTCGAATCGGAGATCTCCGACTGGGGTCCCTACGGCGACGAGTACAGCGCGATCGACGACGTCGAGGTCGTGCGAGTCGGCTCCGGTCACTGGCCGCAGTTCACGATGCCCCAGCGTCTCGGCGAACTGATCCTCGCCGCCGTCGCCCGCTGACCGACCGTCGGGGCGCGGTCAGCGGCGAGGCCGCTCGGAGAATCGAGGGGAGATCAGCGCGACGGGCGTCAGTGGCCCATCCCGAGGCCGCCGTCGACGGGGATGACGGCGCCCGAGATGTACGCCGCGTCGTCACCCGCGAGCCAGGTCACGACGCCCGCGACCTCGTCGGGGCTCGCGAATCGTCCCGCGGGGATGTTGGCCTTGTACTGCTTCTGGGTGTCTTCGGGTAGCTCGGCGGTCATGTCGGTCTCGATGAAGCCGGGAGCGACGACGTTGGCCGTGATGCCGCGGCTGCCGAGTTCGCGCGTCAGCGAACGTGCGAAACCGACGAGGGCGCTCTTCGACGCCGAGTAGTTGATCTGACCGGCCGAGCCGTACAGCCCGACGACGCTCGAGATCAGGATGACGCGGCCGAAGCGTGCACGCAGCATCCCCTTCGACGCGCGCTTGACCACGCGGAAGGTGCCCCCCAGGTTGGTGGCGATGACGCTGTCGAAGTCGTCCTCGCTCATGCGCAGGAGCAGGGTGTCCTTGGTGATGCCGGCGTTCGCCACGACGATCTCGATCGGGCCGAGCTTCTCCTCGACCTCGGTGAATGCGGCGTCGATCGCGGCGGCATCCGTCACATCCGCGCGCACCGTGAGCGTGCCCTCGGGGCCCTCGCCGCTGCGCGCGGTGACGGCGACGCGATAGCCCTCGCGCACGAATCGCTCGGCGATCGATCGGCCGATGCCCCGGTTGCCTCCGGTGACGAGGACGACGCGCTGCTCACTCATGTTCATTCACTCCCGCTGTTCACGACGATCCGGCATCCGAACCGACACCGATCCTACCGAGGATGCTCCCCCGAGTCGGGCGCGCGGCGTTTGACACCCGCGCAGCGGGCTGGGACCCTGATCTCGACGAAAGGGTCTCCGCGTGAGCGACAACACCACTCCCCCTCCAGCCGGCGGAACGCCGTACACTCCGCCGCCCGCCCCTCCCGTGCAGCCCACCCAGGCGTACCCGGGAGCCGCTCCCGTCTACGGCGCACCTGCCGCCCCCGGCTATGGGCAGCCGCAACCGCCGGTCCAGCCCGGCTACGGCGCGCCCCACCAGCCGTACGGCTACGCGCAGAATCCGTATCCCGTCTACCCGGCACCGCGTCCGACCAGCGGCCTCGCGATCACCTCGCTCGTCTGCGGCATCGTGAGCCTTCTGTTCAGCTGGCTCTTCCTCCCGGCGCTCGCGTCCATCGCCGCGGTGATCACCGGGCACATGGCGCTGAAGAAGACGAAGAACGACCCGACTGTCGGCGGACGCGGAATGGCGTTCGCCGGTCTCATCCTGGGGTACGTCGTGCTCGGTATCGGCGTGCTGACGATCGCGATCTCGCTCATCAGCCTCCTCGCGTTCGGAGCGTTCACCCTCCCCTTCCTCTACAACAGCTGATCGACCCACGAACGCACTCCAGCCCCCCGCCCACCGGCGTAGGCTGGAGGCATCGTGAACCGCAAGCGCACCGTCCCCGCCGTGACCTCTCTGCCGCAGTCGCCGGCAGCCGAGTCCGATCACCGCGTGCGCCGCTATGCGATCACGATGACGATCCGCATCGTGTGCTTCGGCCTCATGGTCTTCGTGCAGCCTTACGGCTGGTACACGTGGGTCTTCGCCGCCGCGGCCGCGGTGCTCCCGTACATCGCCGTGGTCTTCGCGAACGCCGGCAGCGACAGCACCGAATCGGGGGCGGAGTCCCCTCGGCAGGAGATCGAGGCGGCACCGGCGGTCGTCCCGGAGCCGATCGAGGAAGCTCCCGGCGTCATCACGATCCACGAGAAGCCGCAGGATCGCACGTGACCGATCTCATCTGCTCGCGCGCCGGCTGCCGGAGCGCGGCGACGAAGCAGGTCGTCTGGCGTAACCCACGCATCCACGCTGCGGACCGCGAGAAGATCTGGCTGGCGTGCGACGAGCACGTGGACTACTTGCACGACTACCTGGTGGCCCGCGACTTCCCGGTGACCGTCCGAAACGGAGTACCCGCGTGAGCAAGCGCCTGACCCGTTGGATGGTCTACGTCCTCATCGCGATCGGCTTCGCGGTCGCCTGCGCGTTCCTCTCCAACTGGCAGTTCGAGAGGAACGAGTCCCGCGCCGAGCAGATCGAACTGGTCGAGCAGAACTACGATGCCGACCCGGTCCCGCTCGGAGACCTGATCGGCGACGACGACCTCCTCCAGCCCGGCGATGAGTGGCATCCGGTGCTGCTCCGCGGCGAGTACCTTTCCGACCAGCAACTGCTCGTGCGCAACCGGCCGCACGGCGGCACCAGCGCCTTCGAGGTCCTCGTGCCGTTCCGTGACGCCGACGGTCGCGTGTTCATCGTCGACCGCGGCTGGGTTCCCCCGGGCGACGGCGACACCCCGGATGCGGTTCCCGAGGCCCCGAGCGGCACCGTCGAGGTCGTCGCGCGACTCCGCCCGAGCGAGCAGGTCCCGGCCTCCGGGCGCGGTGCCCCCGACGGGCAGGTGCCGACCATCAACCTGCCGACGATCGCCGGCCTCGTGGAGGGCGATGTCATCACCGCCGCCTACGGACAGCTGATCAGCGAAGATCCCGCGGGTACGCCGCTCGGAGGCTTCACGTCGCCCACCGACGATCCGGGGCCCCACCTGTCATACGCGATCCAGTGGATCCTCTTCGCGATCATGGGTTTCATCTTCATCGGCTACATCATCCGCACCGAAATCGTGAAGCACCGCGAGGAGATCGAGGGCCGACCGGCCCCCGTCAAGGAGAAGCGTCGCCGTGACAAGGACGCCGACGTCGAGGACGAACTTCTCGACGCCCGCTGAGGTCAGCTCCTCGCCGCCCCGGCATCCGTTCGTCCCCATGCGCGGCCGTCGCGCTCGTAGACGACGCGGGTGTGCCGACGATCCTGCGAGCCCTGCCAGAACTCGATGCGTTCGGGCACGAGGCGCCACAGCACCCAGCCACCCGGCTCGATTCCCGCGCGGGCGGCAGCCGAGCGCGCGGAGAGATCGGCGGCGCTCTCCTCCCTCGCGGCTTCGACGACCCGCCCGCGCACGCGGACCGCACGCACCAGGGGCTGCCACCAGAGATTGAGCGCGGCAGCAGGATGCGCCGACAGCTGATCGCCCTTGCGCGACGCTCGAGGACCGGCGAACGCCCAGCCCCGTTCGTCGACGTCCTTGAGGATCAGCGCCCGCGCGTCCGGGATGCCGTCGGGGCCGACCGTCGCCAGCGTCGCCACGTGGGGCTCGGGCACTCCGGCATCCACCGCCGCGCCGATCCAGTCGCGGAACAGCTCGAGCGGAGAATCCGGCAGCAGCGTCGCGTCCCAGACCGGCGCGTCGCCGATCAGAGTGGGTTGCGCCCGCAACCAGGAGGAGATCGTGCTCGGCGGGGTCGGCATGCTCTCGACTATGCCACCGATCCCTCGCGCTCGCGTCAGGCGAGCTCGATCAGGTCCTGGTACTCCTGGTTCCAGATGTCCTCCACGCCGTCCGGGAGGATGAGCACACGCTCGGGATTCAGCGACTGCACGGCGCCCGGGTCGTGCGAGACCAGCACGACGGCCCCCTCGTAGTGCGCGAGGGCGTCGAGGATCTCCTCGCGCGACGCGGGGTCGAGGTTGTTCGTGGGCTCGTCGAGAAGCAGCAGGTTCGCCGACGACACGACGAGGGTCGCGAGCGAGAGACGGGTCTTCTCCCCACCGGAGAGCACACCCGCCGGCTTCAGCACGTCGTCCCCCGTGAACAGGAAGGAGCCGAGCACGCGGCGCGCTTCCGTCTCGGTGATGTGCGGGGCCGCCGAGACCATGTTCTCGAGCACCGAACGATTCACGTCGAGGTTCTCGTGCTCCTGCGCGTAGTACCCGACCTTGAGGCCGTGGCCGGGCTCGAGCTGTCCCGTGTCGGGCTGATCGACGCCCGCCAGCATTCGCAGGAGCGTCGTCTTGCCGGCACCGTTCAGACCCAGCACGACGACCTTCGAACCGCGATCGATCGCCAGGTCGACGTCGGTGAAGATCTCGAGCGAACCGTACGACTTCGACAACCCCGACGCCATGAGGGGCGTCTTGCCGCAGGGCGCGGGCTTCGGGAAGCGCAGCTTCGCGACCCGATCCTGCTGCCGCACGTCGTCGAGTCCGGCGAGGAGCTTCTCGGCGCGCGCGACCATCTGGTGCGCGGCCGCGGCCTTCGACGCCTTCGCCCCGAAGCGCGCGGCCTGCAGCTGCAGCGTCGTCGCCTTCTTCTCGGCGTTGGCGCGCTCCTTCTTGCGGCGCTCCTCGTCGGCCACGCGCTGACGCAGGTAGTTCTTCCAGTTCATGTTGTACGTGTCGATGACCTGGCGGTTGGCATCGAGGTAGAACACGCGGTTGACGGTCTCGCCGACCAGTTCGACGTCGTGGCTGATCACGATCAGCCCGCCCTTGTACGTCTTGAGGAACTCGCGCAGCCACACCACGCTGTCGGCGTCGAGGTGGTTGGTCGGCTCGTCGAGGATCATCGTCTCGGCATCCGAGAAGAGGATGCGGGCGAGCTCGATGCGACGACGCTGACCACCCGACAGCGTCGACAGCGGCTGGTCGAGGATGCGGTCGGGAAGCGAGAGGTTGTGGGCGATGGATGCCGCCTGCGCCTCGGCGGCGTAGCCGCCCTGCGCCTCGAACTGCTCGGTCAGCGCCGCGTAGCGCTTCATGGCCTTCGCGGCGACGGCGGGGTCGTCCGATCCCATCGCGAGCGACGCCTCGGTCATGCCGAGATTGAGCTGGCCGAGACCACGGGCGTCGAGGATGCGCGTGCGCGCCAGGTCCTCCGGGTTGCCCGAGCGCGGGTCCTGCGGCAGATAGCCGAGCTCCCCCGAACGCGTCACGCTGCCGCCGGAGGGCAGGACGTCGCCGGCGAGCACCTTGGTGAGGGTGGTCTTGCCCGCTCCGTTGCGGCCGACGAGACCGATCTTGTCACCGTCGCCCACGCGGAACGACACGTTCTCCATCAGGAGGCGAGCGCCCACGCGGATCTCGAGTTCGTGCACGGCAAGCACAGCGGGATGTCCGTTCGTTCGGGAGGAAGGTGGCCGAGCGGCCAGCCTCCCAGTATAAGCGCCCCGACGGTACGGCCATCCCAGGAAGATCACTCCCCGGTGTGACGCGGTCGATACCGCAGAGGGATGACCGTCCTGCCACCCGGTTCGTAACGTTCGAGGGTGGACGTGATCAATGACCTCATTCTCCAGGCCGTGGCCTCGCCGTGGCTCGTGCTCGTTCTCTTCGCCGTCACGGTGATCGACGGCTTCTTCCCTCCCGTGCCGAGCGAGACGGTGCTCGTCGCCGCCGCGGCCGCGTCGGTCTCGGGCGGAGGCACGAATCTGCTCCTCCTCGGCGTCGTGGCTGCGCTCGGCGCCGCACTGGGCGACAACATCGCGTTCCTCATCGGTCGGCGTCTCGGTACGTCCCGTGCGGGCTGGATGCAACGGCCCCGCGTCCGCGCCGCGTTCGCCCATGCCGAGCGCGCGCTGGAGACCCGCAGCGCCGCGCTGATCCTCGGCGCCCGCTACATCCCGGTCGGTCGTGTGGCCGTGAACATGACGGCCGGGGCCCTGCGCTTCCCCTGGCGGCGGTTCCTGCCGCTCAGCCTCGTCGCGGGGGCGAGCTGGAGTGCCCTCAGTCTCGCGATCGGTCTGCTCGCCGGCAGCTGGATCAAGGATCAGCCGCTTCTGAGCGCCGGCGTCGGCATCGTCATCGCCCTGCTGATCGGCATCGTGATCGACCGCGTGTCCGCCACCCGACGCCGCCGGAGCGCGCCCGCCCACCTGGCAGGATGAAGATCATGACCCGTGTCCGGCGTGCTCCCCGTCACTCCCGGCGGACGATCGCGTTCATCGGGCTCTGGACGGTGACCGTCGGCCTGTACTCGGTGTTCGTCCCGGTCCACGCCGCCCTCTACGGAACCCCCGTCGCGCTGGCATTCCTGCTCGGCGCCGGGGTCTGCGGCGCCCTCCCCCTCTCGATCGCCCGCCCGCGCACGGCGATCGTCGTGTTCTGCACGGCGGTGCTCATCGTCCCGCTCGTGACCGACACCGCCCTCGCTGCGACCGCCCCCTGGCCGTGGTCGGTTCCCGCCACGCTCGCGTTCGTCGGCCTCCTCGGGCTCGTCACCGGTATCCACGGGGCGCGGCCGGGACTCCTCCTCCTCGTGCTCGCGCTCGTCGCATCGCTCACCGCCCCGCTGCTGCGCCCCGACATCATCGAGACGGCGAACGTCGCGGCGACCGCGACGGCCGATCTCATCGTCACCGCGTCCGTTGCCGTGGCCGCTTTCCTCCTCGCGCTGCTGATCGCCAGCCGCCTGCGCATCGGCGTCGAGCTCACGCGCGAGCGCGAGCATTCCGCCCTCGAGGAGTCGCGGCGCGCCCTGATCGAGGAACGCACCCGCATCGCCCGCGAACTCCACGACGTCATCGCGCACAGCATGTCGGTCATCCAGGTGCAGGCGTCGACGGCGCGTTACCGCCTGCCATCGATCGACGACACCGCCGCGGCCGAGTTCGACGACATCGCCGCGACCGCGCGCACGTCGCTGAGCGAGATGCGGCGGATGCTCGGGGTGCTGCGCACCGAGGATCAGGCCGTGGAACTCGCTCCGCAGAACGGCATCGACGACATCCCCGCGCTGGTCGACACCATCCGCCGCGCCGGCGTCGACGCCGGTCTCTCGCTCGTGGGGATGGATGCCGCGACATCCGCTCCCCCGGCCGTCCAGATCGCGGCCTACCGGATCGTGCAGGAGAGCCTCAGCAACGCGGTGCGGCATGCGTCCGGCAACGCGGTGACCGTTCAGCTGCAGGCGGATGCCGGCACTCTCCGCATCCGCGTGCGCAACGCCGCCCCCGCGGAGGCGCAGGATCGCGGCGCCGGGCACGGCCTGCGCGGAATGCGCGAGCGCGCCGAGGTGCTCGGCGGCAGTCTCTCGGCGGGCCCCGCTCCCGACGGCGCCTGGCTCGTCGAGGCCGCCCTCCCCCTGGCCGGAGGGCGTGACGATTCGCCGTCCCCGGCATCCGCCCCTCCGAAGGAGAACCCGTGACCATCAGTGTCCTCATCGCCGACGATCAGGCCATGGTGCGCGCGGGCTTCGCCGCGCTGCTCGACGCGCACGACGGCATCCGCGTCACCGGTCAGGCTTCCACGGGAACCGAAGCCGTGTCGCTCGCCGCACGGCTCGACCCCGACGTGATCCTCATGGACGTGCGGATGCCCGACCTCGACGGGATCGAGGCGACCCGCCGCATCCTCGGCTCCTCGTACCCCGCGGCGCATGTGCCCCGCATCCTCATGCTCACCACCTTCGACATCGACGACTACGTCTACGACGCTCTCGAGGCGGGGGCGAGCGGGTTCCTGCTCAAGGATGCGCTCCCGGAGGAACTGGTGCACGCCGTGCGCGTCGTCGCCGGGGGCGACGCGCTGCTCGCCCCGAGCGTGACCCGCCGGGTGATCGCGCAGTTCGCCGGACGTCGCCCCCGTACGCCCCGCGCGGCTTCCGCCCTCGCCGAGCTCACCGACCGTGAGCGCGAGGTGCTCGTGCTGATCGGCCGCGGGCGGTCCAACGGCGAGATCGCCGCCGAACTCTTCATCGCCGAGCAGACGGTGAAGACGCACGTCGGCAAGGTGCTCGCGAAGCTCGGACTCCGCGACCGTGTGCACGCGGTGATCCTGGCCTACGACACCGGACTCGTCGAACCGTCCTGACCGCACCCTCCTGGCCGTGCCCCTCGGCGACGGCGGCGCCTCACCCCTCGGTACGGGGTCGAACGGCACCGCGGGGTGATGCCCTCCGCCGCACCGCGTCCATAACCTCCGGGAAGACCGTTCCCCAGGAGGATTCATGGCCATCGTGCAGGCACCCCCCGTCCGAGACATCCCGAGCGCCGAGGCTCGCGGCACCCGCGACACCGGCATCGACCTCGTCCGCTCGCTCTGCGTGATCGGCGTGGTGCTGCTGCACGCGATCATGGTCGGCGTCTCCGTGGTCGACGGACGCCCCGCCTTCGACAACGCCAGCACCGGCACGTGGTGGATCGTGCCCGTCAGCTGGGCTCTGCAGGTCATGCCCCTGTTCTTCGTCATCGGCGGGTTCTCCGGACTGCTCGCCTACCGTTCGGCGGTCGCCCGCGGGAGCGACGCGCGGAGCTTCATCGCGGGGCGGGTGCACCGACTGCTGCGGCCCGCCGTGGTCACGATCGCCGTGATCGGCGTCGCGCTGTGGACGTTGACGCTGTTCGGGGTCCCCGCGGACCTCATCGCCGTCGCGGGTTACCGGTACGGGCAGCCGCTGTGGTTCCTCGCGGTCTTCCTGCTGTGCCAGGCACTCCTGCCCGCGCTCGTGCACCTGCACCGGACTCGGCCGCTCCTGGTCCTCGCCGTGCTGGTCGCAGGCGCAGCCACCGTCGACGCGGCGAGGGCGATCAGCGGAGTCGACGCCCTCGGGTTCCTCAACCTGGCGTTCGTCTGGCTCGCGCTCCAGCAGATCGGGTTCTTCCTCGCCGACGGCAGCATCGACTCCCTGCCCCGTCGCACCCGGGCGCGCATCGGCGTGGGCGCAGCGCTCACCCTCCTTCTCGGTTTCGCCACCGGCCTCTGCTCCCCCGACCTGATCGCGCACATCAACCCGCCGACCTCCGCGCTGATCCTCGTCGGTATCGTGCACACCTGCGCCCTGTCGCTGAACCGCGCCCGCCTGTCCGCCCTCAGCGCTCGCCCTCTTGCCGCGGTCGTGAGCGGCTTCATCGGCCGACGGACGATGACGATCTACCTCTGGCACATGCCGGTACTGCTCGCCATGGCGGGCGTGACGGCGATCCTCGCGATCAGCGACGGCAGCACGCTCCCGGTGGCGGGAAGCGCCGCGTGGTGGGCGGATCGTCCGCTCTGGCTCGCGACGGCACTGACGCTCGCCGCCCTCGTGGCGGTCCCGTTCACGCGCATCGAGACGCGTCGCCCGCCGCTGCCGACCGACGCGACCTGGCGCATCGCGCTCTCGGTGCTGAGCGGTCTGATCGGCGTGGTGCTGCTACTCGTGACCGGCACGACACCCGTCACGGCGATGATCGCGGTCGTGCTGCTCGTCGTCGCTCTCCGCCTGGCGGCCGCGCCGGTACACGGCCGATGGATCCCCCGTTCGGCTCTCAGGAGCGTTCGGCCGCGTGCCCGAGCCTGAGACCCGGGATCGCCGCTGCACCGACGAGCGCGAGGCAGAACACGAACACGACCCAGAACGTGCTCGCTCCGCCTCCGAGCGTCGCGACGGCGAGACCGGCGAAGGCGATCGTGACCGCCGAGCCCGTCGAGTCCGAGATCGAGAGCGCCGAGGAGTTGAATCCCTGGTTGCTCTCATCGGAGTATGCGAGCGTGAGCACGGTCAGCCGTGGGTACAGCAGGCCCATTCCGCCGCCGGCGAGGCCCCACCCGATCACGACCACGATCGGCGAGATCCCGAACAGGGCGGCGAGGAGCACGCACAGCAGGGCGACCAGCAGCAGCGAGAGGCTGATCATGGTGATGCGGTGGTTTCCGAGCCGTTCGCCGTACTTCCCCTGCAGTGCGGATGCCCCGGCCCACGCGAGCGCGGCGAACATGAGGGCGATGCCGGCCCAGGTCGCCGTGAATTCGAAGCGCTCCATGAGCAGGTACGGGATGTACGCCTCCGCGGCGAAGAAGGCACCGGCGACGATGCCGCGCATGAGCACGACGCTCGGCAGCCCCCGTCCGGCCCGGAGCGCACCTCGGGGCAGCAGCGGGAGGATGGCGATGCCGATGACCACCAGTGCGCCGATCGCGACCGGCCAGCGCACTTGAGGCACCATGTCGGCGGTGAAGCCGATCACGACGGCGAGAACGGCGACGACGACCGCGAGCAGCCGTCGGGTCGCGATCGTCCGCCGGTCCTGCGGCTCACCGTGCCCGAGATCGACTCCGCTCAGGCGCACCGCGATTACCGTGAACGCGATGCCGGTGAGCACGGCGACCCCGAGGAACGTCCAACGCCAATCGATGTGCTCGGCCACCGCTCCGGCGAGGAAGGGGCCGATCATCGACGGCACGACCCAGGCCGCGGCGAACGCGGCGAAGATCCGCCCGTGCAGGTGCGGCGGATACAGCCGCGCGACGACGACGTAGAGCGCGACGGTCTGGCCACCGGCGCCCAGCCCCTGCACGAGTCGCCCGACGAGGAACTGGTGCATCGTGACGGCGAAGCCCGAGATCAGGAGTCCCACCAGGAACAGCGTGACCGCGACGTAGAGCGCACCCCGCGGCCCGCGGGCGTCCGACCAGGCGCCCGCGGCGACCATGCCGATGACACCGGTCGCGAGGGTACCCGAGAAGGCGACCGCATATAGCGCTCCGCCGTCGAGGGCCTCGCTGACGATCGGCATCACCGTCGTCACCGCGAGGGCCTCGATCGCGGCGAGGAAGATCAGCGCGATCGCGCCGGTCGTGACCCAGATGCGGCTCCGGTCCCAGATCGACGCGACGGGCGACGGGGCCGTCATCGCCCGACGAGCGCCGCGATGCGCTCGATGGCCTCGGTGAGGATCTCGGGACTCGTGCCGAAGTTCAGGCGCGCGAACCCCGTGCCCTCGTCGCCGAACGCCGAGCCGTTGTGGAGGGCGACCTTGGCCTCGCGCAGGATGCGTCGCGAGGGGTTGTCGCCCCACCCCAGGGGTCGCAGGTCGATCCAGGCGAGGTATCCGGCATCCGGCAGGCGGTAACGCGCCCCCGGGAGATGCCGCACGAGGAGATCCTCGAGAAGAATGCGGTTCTGGTCGAGCGTGCGGAGCAGACCGTCGAGCCAGTCGTCGCTCTCTTCCGAGAACGCGGCGACGGCAGCGATCAGACCGAACTGTCCCGTGCGCCAGACGACCTCGATGGGCAGGTCGCGCAGGACGGCGTACGTCGTCTCATCGGCTGCCACCATGAGCGCGCACTTGAGGCCGGCGAGATTGAACGCCTTGCTCGCACTGACCACGGCATAGCCGACTCGGCGGGCGGCATCGTTCACGGCGAGGAACGGAGTGAATCCCGTGCCGGGCTGCGCGAGCGGTGCGTGGATCTCGTCGGAGACCACTGCCGCACCGAACTCGGCGGCGAGATCCGCGAGGGCTGCCAGGGCGTCGCGATCGTGCACCGTCCCGGTCGGGTTGTGCGGGTTGCAGTGCAGGATGGCGGTGGCGCCGTCGTCGAAAGCCGCGCGGATGCCGTCGAGATCGAGTTCCCAGCGCGTACCGGTGTCGCGCAGGGGCACGCGCTCGACCTCCGCGCCGGCCTCCGCGACGAGGTCGTAGAAGGGCGGGTACACCGGAGGGGTGACGACGACGCGCTCCCCCGGTTGGGTGACCCGGCGAAGGATCTCGACGATCCCCATGCTCACATCCGCCGTGCTGCGCATGAGGGACGGGTCGGGCGCCCACCCGAACCTGCGCTCGGCGAACGCCGCGTAGGCCTCCTTCAGGGGAGTCCGCGACGCGATGTACCCCGTGTCACCGAGATCGAGCGCACGCTGGAGCGACGCCGTGATCTCCGGTGCGAGCGGGAAATCCGTCTCCGCCACGAACAGGGGCAGGACGTCCTCGGGGTACTCGCGCCACTTCTCGCTCGTGCGTCGGCGCAGCTCGGAGAGAGGCAGCGCCTTCACCTCAAGCATCAGATGGCGAAGCCGAGTGCTCGCATCATGTCGCGGCCGTCGTCGGTGATCCGCTCGGGACCCCACGGCGGCATCCATACCCAGTTGATGCGGAAGCGGTCGACGACCTTGTCCAGGGCCTGCGCGGTCTGCTCCTCGAGCACGTCCGTCAGCGGGCATCCGGCGCTCGTCAGCGTCATGTGGATGACGAGAGCGTCGTTCTCGTCATCCCACGCCAGGTCGTAGATGAGTCCGAGGTCGACGACGTTGATCCCGAGCTCGGGATCCATGACGTCCTTCAGAGCCTCGGTGACCTCGTCGTACTTCTCGTCGGTCAGCGTCGCGGTCGCGGTCATGCGGTCAGCCTACGCCTCGATGGGAGCGGCGGGGTCGAGGAAACGGTCGTATCCCTCGTCTTCCAGCCGGTCGGCGAGCTCGGGACCGCCCTCTTCCACGATCTTGCCGGCGACGACCACGTGCACGAAGTCGGGGCGGATGTAGCGGAGGATGCGCGTGTAGTGCGTGATGAGGAGCACGCCGAGGCCGGTGGCCTCCTTGGCGCGGTTGACGCCCTCGGAGACGATCTTCAGCGCGTCGACGTCGAGGCCGGAGTCGGTCTCGTCGAGGATCGCGAACTTCGGCTGCAGGACCTCGAGCTGGAGGATCTCGTGACGCTTCTTCTCGCCGCCGGAGAACCCCTCGTTGACGTTGCGCTGAGCGAACTTCGGGTCCATACGCAGGTTCGCCATGGCCGCCTTGACGTCCTTGGTCCACGCGCGGATCGCGGGGGCCTCGCCGTCGAGCGCGGTCTTGGCGGTGCGCAGGAAGTTGGTGACCGTCACGCCGGGGATCTCGACGGGGTACTGCATCGCGAGGAACAGACCGGCGCGTGCGCGCTCGTCGACGCTCATCTCGAGCACGTCCTCACCGTCGAAGGTGATCGAACCACCGGTGACGGTGTACTTGGGGTGGCCGGCGATCGTGTAGGCCAGCGTGGACTTACCCGAGCCGTTGGGGCCCATGATGGCGTGGGTCTCACCCGTGTTCATGGTCAGGGTGATTCCGTTGAGGATCGGGGTGGCCCCCGCCTCGGTCTCGACCGTCACGTGGAGGTCGCGGATCTCGAGAACAGACATTCAGATTTCCTTCGTCACAGTCGGGTCGATGAGCACGTCGTCGCCGTCGATCTCGACGACGTAGACGGGGACGGGCTCGTAAGCAGGGAGGTTCTGGGGCTTGCCGGTGAGCAGGGAGAACGCCGAGCCGTGGGCCCAGCACTCGACCGTGTCACCTTCGACGAAGCCCTCGGAGAGCGAGATGTCGCCGTGGGTGCAGGTGTCGCCGATCGCGTGGATCACGCCCTCGCCGTCCTTGATCACGGTGATCGGGACGCCATCGGGCTCGACGCGGATCGGCATGTCCTGCTCGAGCTCCGCGACACCGCACACGCGCTGAGCGCTCATGCCGATACCGCCGAGAGCTCCGCCTCGATCGCAGCGAGGAGTTCGGACTCGAGCGCCGGGATGCCGAGGCGCTGGACGATGTCGGTGAGGAAGCCGAGCACGACGAGACGGCGTGCCTCTTCCTCGGTGATGCCACGAGCCTGCAGGTAGAAGAGCTGCTCGTCGTCGAAACGACCCGTCGCGCTCGCGTGTCCGGCGCCGAGGATGTCGCCCGTCTCGATCTCGAGGTTCGGGATCGAGTCGGCGCGGGCGCCCTCGGTGAGCACGAGGTTGCGGTTCGCCTCGTAGGAGTCGGTGCCGGTGGCATCCGGGCCGATCAGCACATCGCCGATCCAGACGCTGTGGGCGCTCTCGCCCTGCAGCGCGCCCTTGTACAGGACGTCGCCCTTGGTGTGCGGGCCCTTGTGGTGCAGGTAGACCTGGCTCTCGAGGTGCTGGCCGGCGTCGGCGTACGACAGACCGTAGAGGTAGCCCTCCGAGCCTGCACCCGCGAGCTCCACGTTGGGGTTCACGCGCACCACACCGCCACCGAAGCTGATGACGAAGTGCTTGAGCACGGCATCCGCATCGACACGGGCCTGATGCGCCGACGTGTGCACCGCGGCATCCTGCCACTGCTGGAGGGTCACCACGGTGAGACGCGACCCGGCGCGGGCGATGATCTCGACGTTCTGCGCGTACTGCGCGGCACCGATGTGGTTCAGCACGACGGTCGCCGAGCTGTGCTCGAGAGCCTCGATCACGATGTGGGCGTCGGCGCGCTTCTCGGCACCGCGACCCTCGATGGTGAGGAGGATCGGCTCCGCGACCTCTTCCTCACGCGGGATGCGGATGTGCATCGCCTCCGTGGCACCCTGCCAGGCAACCGCGCCGGTGATGTCCTCGCCGCGGAAGAACTCGCCGCGAGGAGCCGCGCCGATCGCGAGTGGTGCCGCGAGGTACTGCTCTCCGGCGAAGAACTCGTAGGAGACGCCGTCGTTCTGCGCGGCGGTCTCGAAGAGCGCCGTCAGCTTCGCGACGGGGGTGTGCTTCCAGTTCACCTCGCGCCCCGTCGGCACGCCGAAATCGGCGGGCTCGAAGGAGTGCGGGCGTTCGGAGCGGGTCTGCACCGGCACGAAGCCGGCGTCCGCCACCTGCGCCGCCGGGTCGACGTGCGCGCTCGAATAGTGCGACGCCGTGGGCGTCGTCGTCTGGGAGGTCATCTCAGCCGACCGATCCTTCCATGCCCATCTCGATGAGCTTGTTCAACTCCATCGCGTACTCCATCGGCAGCTCGCGCGCGATCGGCTCGATGAAGCCGCGCACGATCATGGCCATGGCCTCGTCCTCCGGCATGCCGCGCGACTGCAGGTAGAAGAGCTGCTCCTCGCTGACCTTGGAGACGGTGGCCTCGTGACCGAGCTGCACGTCGTCGACGCGGATGTCGATCGCCGGGTAGGTGTCGGAGCGCGACTTGGTGTCGACGAGCAGCGCGTCGCATCGCACGGTGTTCGCCGAGTGGTGGGCGTTCGCATCGACGCGGACCTCGCCGCGATATCCCGCGCGACCGCCGCCACGGGCGATCGACTTCGAGACGATCGACGACTGCGTGTACGGAGCCATGTGGATCATCTTCGCGCCGGCATCCTGGTGCTGGCCGGGGCCGGCGAAGGCGACCGAGAGCGTCTCGCCCTTGGCGTGCTCGCCCATGAGGTAGATCGACGGGTACTTCATCGTCACCTTCGATCCGATGTTGCCGTCGACCCACTCCATCGTCGCTCCCTCGTGCGCGACCGCGCGCTTGGTGACGAGGTTGTAGACGTTGTTCGACCAGTTCTGGATCGTCGTGTACCGAACGCGGGCGTTCTTCTTCACGATGATCTCGACGACGGCCGAGTGCAGCGAGTCGGACTTGTAGATCGGAGCGGTGCAGCCCTCGATGTAGTGCACGTAGCTGTCTTCGTCCGCGATGATCAGGGTGCGCTCGAACTGCCCCATGTTCTCGGTGTTGATGCGGAAGTACGCCTGGAGCGGGATCTCGACGTGCACGCCCTTGGGGACGTAGACGAAGGAGCCGCCCGACCAGACGGCCGTGTTGAGGGCGGCGAACTTGTTGTCGCCGGCGGGGATGACCGAGCCGAAGTACTCCTCGAAGAACTCGGGGTGCTCGCGGAGAGCGGTGTCGGTGTCCATGAAGATGACGCCCTGCTGCTCCAGGTCCTCGCGGATCTGGTGGTAGACGACCTCGGACTCGTACTGCGCGGCGACGCCGGCGACGAGACGCTGGCGCTCGGCCTCCGGGATACCGAGGCGCTCGTAGGTCTCGCGGATCTCGGCGGGGAGGTCCTCCCACGACTGCGCCTGCTTCTCGGTCGAGCGCACGAAGTACTTGATGTTGTCGAAGTCGATGTCGCTGAGGTCGGCGCCCCAGGTCGGCATCGGCTTGCGGCCGAACAGCTGATAGCCCTTGAGCCGGGTCTTCAGCATCCATTCGGGTTCGCTCTTGAGCGCCGAGATACCGCGGACGACCTCTTCGGAGATCCCGCGTTTCGCGACGGCGCCGGCGGCGTCAGCGTCGTGCCAGCCGAACTCGTACACCCCCAGGCCATCGAGCTCCGGGCGGTCGATCAGCACATCCGACATCACACTCTCCTCATTGGGCCTCAACGGTGTCATCCGCCCCGACACACCTGATCCCCGTCGAGTCTGCGGGGAGCGGGTGCCGCTGGTGGGCCCTCATCACCGGCGCATCCTTCGCGCCTAAACTGTTATCGATGCTTCCGCGCCCTCGAGCGCGCATCGCAACAATCCGATTCTACAGGCTCCGCTTCGCGGACGGGCCGCCCGTCCTGCGCGAAGCGCGCCGGAGGCCCCATGCCCGACACCGCCACGCCCGCCCGCACCACCGCCGCGGCGCTCGATCTGCGACCCGCAGCATTCACTTCGCCGTGGGGACGCGTCCTCCGCGTGTTCGCGTGGCTGTCGTTCCTCACCGAGACGATCATCATCGGGACGGGTGGGGCCGTGCGCCTGACGGGCTCCGGACTCGGATGCTCGGAGTGGCCGCTCTGCACACCGGAGTCCCTCGTGCCGATCCTGGCGGACCAGGGCATCCACGGCGCGATCGAGTTCGGCAACCGGCTGATGACCGGCGTCGTGGGCGTCATCGCGCTGGTGGTCGTGCTGCTCGTGCTGCACCTGACCGACGGATCGCGCTCGGTCTTCCGCGCGCTCCGCTATGCGGCGGGCGGCATCGTGGCGGCCGCGGCCGCGTTCGCTCTCGTCACCCTCACCGGCCTTCCGGTGCCCGCGTTCCCCGTGGCATCCGCGGTCCTGCTCCTCGCGGTGATTGCCGCCGCGATCCACACGACGCGTCGCACCTCGGCGCGCCGCGATCTCCTCGTCCTGGCCTGGGTCGTGTTCGCCGGCGTCATGGCGCAGGCACTCGTCGGCGGCATCACGGTGCTCACCGGCCTGAACCCGTTCATCGTCGGATTCCACTACACGTCGTCCCTGCTCCTGGTGTGCGTCACGGCCGCATTCCTGGTGCGCCTGTACGCGGCTCCGGGACCGCGCGAGCGCGCGGTGCCGACCTGGTTCATGATCCTCAGCCACGTCACCGGGCTGGCGCTCGCGGTCACCATCCTGTTCGGCGTGCTGACGACCGGATCCGGCCCGCACTCCGGCGACCAGGACGTGCTGCGGCACGGATTCGACGCGACCGTGCTCGCGCACGTGCACTCCTGGCCCGGGTACATCCTCGCCGCTCTCGTGCTCGCCCTGACGATCGCCGCCTGGGCGCTGCGCCTCCCGCCGCGGAAGTGGCTCGTCGTCCTGGTCCTGGCCATCGCGGTCCAGGTCGGCGTCGGGGTCTGGCAGGCGCGCGCGGGACTCCCGCCTCTGCTGGTCGGCATCCACATGGTGCTCGCCTCGCTCTCGGCAGCGACCTACACCGTCGTCGTGCTGAAGCTGAAGCGCCCGGCAGCCGACGAGGTCAGCGCCCCCTCCGCCGGCTGAACGAACGTCTCAGAGTCCGCGGACAGCCGATCCATAGGCTGCGCATACCGGAGTCATCAGCGCGTCCGTGATCGTGGTCGGCATGAACAAGTCACTGACACGCAGCATCGGATTCTGGCTGCTCCTCGTGCTCGCCCTCGCCTCGACCGCGGTGGGTGGGTGGCTCATCTCCGGGCAGATCGGGACGATGACCACGACGCTCCTCGACAACACCGCGACCGGGGTTGACGTCTACGTCGGTCAGTCGCTGGTGGTCGTCGGCTCCGCGCTGCTCGGCGCGGGCGTGCTCGGCATCCTCCTCGCCGTCGCCCTCGTCGCCGTACAGTCGCTGATCCCTGCGCCGACGCCCGTCGTCGTGGAGCCGATCGACTGGACGACCGAGGCCGATGACACGACCGCTCCGGTCGGTGAGGCGACGGTCACGGCCGTCGACGAAGAAACCTCAGCGGATCGGGCTCTCGGGACTCCGGTGAACGACGACGTCGCGGCGGATGCCGAGACCGACGATCAGAAGGGCAGCAGCGGGTCGACCGCGACCGCGACGAAGATCAACGTCAAGTAGGTGATCGAGGCGTGGAAGACTCGCATCGGCCGCGCCTCGGTCCCCCGCACCGCACGGTTGTACAGGCGGTGCGACTCGTAGATGAACCATCCTCCGAAGACCAGGGCGGACACCGTGTAGACGAGGCCCATGTTCGCGATCGGCACCAGCAGCAGCGAGCACGCCAGCGTCGCCCACGCGTAAAGGATGACCTGGAGTCCGACCTGCGAGGCGTTGCGCGTCACTCCGAGCATGGGCACGTCGACGTCGTCGTAGTCGTCGCGGTACTTCATCGACAGCGGCCAGTAGTGCGGCGGCGTCCACAGGAAGATCAGCAGGAACAGGATGAACGCGGGCCAGTCGAGCGATCCGGTCACGGCCGCCCAGCCGATCAGCACCGGGAAGCACCCGGCGATCCCGCCCCAGACGATGTTCTGCTCGGTGCGGCGCTTGAGCAGCATCGTGTAGATCACGACGTAGAAGAAGATCGCGAAAGCCGAGAGAGCGGCCGCGAGCCAGTTGGTGGTGACCAGCAGCCAGACCGTCGAGAGCACCGCGAGGGTCCAGGAGAACACCAGCGCGCCGCGCGGGGTGACCTCACCCGTCACGAGCGGGCGGTTCTCGGTGCGATGCATGTGCGCGTCGATGTCGCGGTCGAGGTACATGTTGAACGCCGCGGCGGAGCCGGCGCTCATCGCGCCGCCGATCACGGTCGCCAGCACCAGCCACAGATCGGGCATGCCGCCGTACGCCAGGAACATCACCGGCACGGTCGACACGAGGAGCAGCTCGAGGACGCGCGGCTTGGTGAGGGCGACGTACGCCTTCACCGTGCGACCGATGGACCGCTTCCCCACGGTCTGATCAGACATCGTCGAGATCTCGATCGCCTCCTCCACACGCGTCATGACAACCCTTCCAGTCTAGGGCACGCGGCGGGGCGGACTCGGAGCGTAAGACGGGGTCTGGGGTCGGACCCACCCCGCTATGCTGAAAACACTCGCGCCCGGCGCTGTGCACACTCTCCGTGACAATGCGGAGGCGCAGGGAATACGGGCGCCCTCGAAACTGTCGGAAAGGGCATGAACGTGTCGGAATTGCAGTGGGATGAGATCGATCGGCGCGCGGTGGACACCGCTCGCCTCCTGGCGGCGGACGCCGTGGAGAAGGTCGGAAACGGGCATCCCGGCACGGCCATGAGCCTCGCTCCTGCCGCCTACCTCCTCTACCAGCGCGTGCTGCGGCACGACCCGACCGACACCGATTGGCTCGGTCGCGACCGCTTCATCCTCTCGGTCGGACACTCCTCGCTCACGCAGTACGTGCAGCTCTACCTCGGCGGCTTCGGCCTCGAGCTCGACGACCTGAAGGCGCTCCGCACCTGGGGCTCGCTCACGCCGGGACACCCCGAGTACGGTCACACCAGGGGCGTCGAGATCACCACCGGTCCCCTGGGTCAGGGCCTCGCGTCGGCCGTGGGCTTCGCCTACGCCGCCCGCTACGAGCGCGGCCTGTTCGACCCCGAGGCGGCAGCGGGCACCAGCCCGTTCGACCACTTCGTCTACGTCATCGCCGGTGACGGCGACCTGCAGGAAGGCGTCACGAGCGAGGCCTCCTCTCTCGCGGGCCACCAGCAGCTCGGCAACCTCATCGCCATCTACGACTCGAACCAGATCTCCATCGAGGACGACACCAACGTCGCCTTCACGGAAGACGTCGCGAAGCGCTACGAGGCTTACGGCTGGCAGGTGCAGACGGTCGACTGGAAGAAGACCGGCGAGTACGTCGAGGACGTCGCCGAGCTGAACGCGGCCATCGACGCCGCGAAGGGCGAGACCTCCAAGCCCTCGCTCATCATCCTCAAGACGATCATCGGCTGGCCATCGCCCGGCAAGCAGAACTCCGGCAAGATCCACGGCTCGGCGCTCGGCGCCGACGAGCTCGCCGCCACCAAGAAGGTCCTCGGCTTCGACGCCGAGGAGACGTTCGTCGTCGCCGACGACGTCATCGCCCACACCCGCGGTCTCGCCGACCGCGCCGCCGGCATCCGTGCCGAGTGGCAGGAGTCCTTCGACGCCTGGGCCGCGGCGAACCCCGAGCGCAAGCAGCTCCTCGACCGCCTCGAGGCGGGCGAACTGCCCGCCGACATCCAGAACACCCTGCCGGTCTTCGAGGCCGGCAAGGACGTCTCGACCCGTGCGGCCTCCGGCCAGGTCATCAACGCCCTCGCCGCCGAGCTCCCCGAGCTCTGGGGCGGATCGGCCGACCTCGCCGAGTCGAACCTCACGACGATCAAGGGCGCCCCGTCGTTCATCCCGGCCGAGTGGTCCACCCACGAGTGGTCGGGCAGCCCGTACGGCCGCGTGCTGCACTTCGGCATCCGCGAGCACGCCATGGGCGCGATCGTCAACGGCATCGTGCTGCACGGGAAGACGCGCGCCTTCGGCGGTACGTTCCTCATCTTCAGCGACTACATGCGCCCCGCCGTGCGTCTGGCCGCGCTCATGAACGTACCCAGCGTCTTCGTCTGGACCCACGACTCCGTCGCGCTCGGCGAGGACGGACCCACGCACCAGCCGATCGAGCAGCTCGCGACCCTGCGCGCCATCCCGAACCTCGCGGTGGTGCGCCCCGCCGACGCGAACGAGACCTCGGCCGCCTGGCTCGAGATCCTGCGCCGCCAGGCGGGTCCGGCCGGCATCGCCCTCACCCGTCAGAACATCCCGGTGTTCGAGCGCGGCGAGGGTGACGCGGAAGGCGAGGTCTTCGCCTCGGCCGACCGCACCGCCCGCGGTGCCTACGTGCTGGCGGAAGCCGCGAACGGCACCCCGGACGTCATCATCGTCGCCACCGGATCCGAGGTGCAGCTCGCCGTCGAGGCCCGCGCCGCACTCGCCTCCGAGGGAATCGGCGTGCGCGTCGTGTCGGCCCCCTCGCTCGAGTGGTTCGACGAGCAGGACGAGGCGTACCGCGAGAGCGTGCTCCCCGCCGCCGTCACCGCGCGCGTGTCGGTCGAGGCCGGCTCCGTGCTCACGTGGCGCGGCATCGTCGGCGACCGCGGACGCTCGGTCGGCATCGACCACTTCGGCGCATCCGCCGACTACAAGACCCTGTTCCAGAAGTTCGGTATCACCACGGAGGCCGTGATCGCGGCCGCTCGCGAGACCATCGCCGCACACAGCACCAAGGAGAACGCATGAGCACCCCCACCGCACAGCTCGCCGCCGCCGGCGTCAGCATCTGGCTCGACGACCTCTCGCGCACCCGCATCTCCTCCGGCAACCTCGCCGAGCTGATCGAGACGCGCAACGTCGTCGGTGTCACCACGAACCCGACGATCTTCGCCAACGCGCTCACCGACAAGAGCAACACGTCGTACGACGCCCAGGTCACCGAGCTCGCCGCCGCCGGCGCCTCCGCCGAGGAGGCCGTGTTCGCGGCCACCACTCAGGACGTCGCCGCCGCACTGGACGTGTTCCGTCCGGTGTGGGAGGCCTCGAACCACGTCGACGGCCGCGTGTCGATCGAGGTCTCCCCCGACCTCGCTCACGACACCGACGGCACCGTCGCGTCGGCCAAGGAGCTGTGGAGCAAGATCGACCGTCCCAACCTCCTCGTCAAGATCCCCGCGACGAAGGCGGGCCTGCCGGCGATCACCGAGGCGATCGCCGCGGGCATCAGCGTCAACGTCACCCTGATCTTCAGCCTCGAGCGCTACGAAGAGGTCATCGACGCCTACCTCGCGGGCCTCGAGCGCGCGCAGGCGGCGGACATCGACCTCGCCGGCATCCACTCGGTCGCCTCGTTCTTCGTGTCGCGCGTCGACACCGAGACCGACAAGCGCCTCGACGCGATCGGCACCGATCAGGCGAAGGCCCTCAAGAGCAAGGCCGGCCTCGCCAACGCGCGTCTGGCCTATGAGCTGTTCGAGAAGAAGTTCGCCGAGAAGCGCGCGCAGGATCTCCTCGCCGCCGGCGCGAACCTGCAGCGCCCCCTCTGGGCCTCCACCGGCGTCAAGGACCCCTCGCTGCCCGACACGCTCTACGTGACCGAGCTCGTCGCGGCCGGCGTCGTGAACACGATGCCGGAGAAGACGCTCGAGGCGACCTTCGACCACGCCGTCGTCACCGGTGACACCATCACGGGCGGTTACGCCGAGGCGCACGCCGTCTTCGACGCACTGGCGGAGGTCGGAATCGACCTCGTCGACGTCACCCAGGTGCTGGAGGACGAGGGCGTCGCGAAGTTCATCGACTCCTGGCACGACCTGCTCGCGCAGGTCGCCGAGACGCTGGAGGCACAGCGATGACCTTCGGCATCCACGCCTCCGGCGACGCTCGCGTCGCGATCGACGAGGTCGTCCCCGCACTCGTGCGCGACCTGGTCGCCTCGCGGATCACCGGCGGAGACCCGACCCTCTGGGGCCCGGCGGCCGAGGCCGAGGCCTCCATCCGTCTGGGCTGGGTCGAGGCCGTCTCGGTCTCGCGTCCGCTCGTCGACGAGATCGTCGCACTCCGCGAACAGCTCGCCTCGAAGGGCGTCGACCGCGTCGTTCTCGCGGGCATGGGCGGATCGTCGCTCGCCCCCGAGGTGATCGCTCAGACCGCGGGCAAGCCGCTCACGATCCTCGACTCGACGGCCCCGGGCCAGGTGCTCGCGGCCCTCGACGAAGGACTCGCCGACACCGTGCTCGTCGTCTCCTCGAAGTCGGGCTCGACCGTCGAGACCGACTCCCAGCGCCGCACGTTCGAGGCCGCCTTCCGCGACCTCGGCATCGACCCGCTGGAGCGCATCGTCGTCGTCACCGACCCGGGCTCCCCGCTCGACGTCTCGGCGCGCGAGACCGGCTACCGCGTGTTCAACGCCGACCCGAACGTCGGCGGACGCTACTCCGCGCTGACCGCGTTCGGCCTCGTGCCGTCCGGCCTCGCGGGCGTCGACATCGACGAGCTCCTGAACGAGGCCGAGGCCTCGCTGCTCGAGGTCGCGGTCGACTCGGCCGAGAACCCTGCACTACGCCTCGGCGCGGCCATCGCCGCGACCGATCCCCGCCGCGACAAGCTCGGCCTCATCACCGACGGCACCCACATCAAGGGCCTGCCGGACTGGATCGAGCAGTTGATCGCCGAGTCGACGGGCAAGGACGGCACGGGAATCCTCCCCGTGGTCCTGCTGCCGGTCTCCCCCGAGCTCGATTCGAAGCCCGCCGACCTCCAGATCGTCCGTCTCGTCGACGACGCCAACGAGTTCCACCTGCACGAGCGTCACGAGGGCGAGATCCTCGTCAGCGGCTCGCTCGGCGCGCAGCTCATCGTCTGGGAGTACGCCACCGCGATCGCCGGCCACCTGCTGCGGATCAACCCGTTCGACCAGCCCGACGTCGAGTCGGCGAAGGTCGCGGCCCGCGGTCTTCTCGACGCGCGCCCGGAGCCGACCGCTCCGGCGTTCACCGAGAACGGCGTCGAGGTGCGCGTGTCCGACCCGGCTCTCGCCGTCTCGGGCACCGTCGAAGGCGTGCTGGACGCCCTGTGGGCGCAGCTCGCCGAAGACGGCTACGTCTCGATCCAGGCCTACGTCAACCGCCTCGAGGTCCCGCAGCTGCAGGGTCTCCGCGAGCTCGTCGCCGCCGACTCCGGCCGCCCGACGACGTTCGGCTGGGGACCGCGATTCCTGCACTCCACGGGTCAGTACCACAAGGGAGGCCCCGCCCAGGGCGTCTTCCTGCAGATCCTCGAGCGCACCGACGTCGATCTCGAGATCCCGGAGCGACCGTTCACGTTCGGCCAGCTCATCGAGGCTCAGGCTGCCGGCGACGCCGCAGTCCTGGCCGAGCACGGTCGCCCCGTCGTCTCCCTGACGATCACCGACTCGTCGGCCGACGTGCTCACCCTCTTCGAAGCCGCACAGAAGTAGTCAGCAGGAGAATCCCCCACCGATGTCTGTTCCCCTCTCGCGCGGGCACAACCCGCTGCGCGATCCCGATGACCGCCGTCTCAACAGGATCGCCGGGCCCAGCGCCCTGGTGATCTTCGGCGTCACCGGAGATCTGTCTCGCAAGAAGCTCATGCCGGCGGTCTACGACCTCGCCAACCGCGGTCTGCTCCCGCCCGGCTTCGCACTCGTCGGGTTCGCCCGACGCGATTGGGAGGACCAGGACTTCGCCCAGGTCGTCTACGAGGCCGTCAAGCAGCACGCGCGCACGCCGTTCCGTGAGGAGACGTGGGAGCAGCTGCTGCAGGGCATCCGGTTCGTCTCGGGCGAGTTCGACAACCCCGAGTCGTTCCAGAAGCTGAAGGACACCGTCGACCAGCTCGACGTCGAACGCGGCACCATGGGCAACCACGCCTACTACCTGTCGATCCCGCCGAAGGACTTCCCGCTCGTCGCGAAGCAGCTGAAGGACTCGGGACTGGTCGGGGAGGATGCCGACGAGGATTCGCGCTGGCGGCGCGTGGTGATCGAGAAGCCGTTCGGGCACGACCTGGACTCCGCGCGTGCGCTCAACGCCGCGCTCGAGGTCGCGTTCCCGGCCGACTCGATCTTCCGCATCGACCACTACCTGGGCAAGGAGACGGTGCAGAACATCCTCGCTCTGCGCTTCGCCAACGAGCTCTACGAGCCGATCTGGAACCGCAACTACGTCGACCACGTGCAGATCACGATGGCCGAGGACATCGGCGTCGGCGGGCGCGCGGGGTACTACGACGGGATCGGCGCCGCGCGCGACGTCATCCAGAACCACCTGCTCCAGCTGCTCGCGCTCACCGCGATGGAGGAGCCCATCAGCCTCTCCGCCGAGCATCTGCGCGCCGAGAAGGAGAAGGTCCTCGCAGCGGTGCACGTACCCGACGACCTCTCGCAGGCGACCGCGCGCGGCCAGTACGCGGGTGGATGGCAGGGCGGCGAGAAGGTCACCGGCTTCCTCGACGAGGAGGGCATGAACCCCGAGTCGACCACCGAGACGTACGCCGCGATCAAGCTCGAGATCGACACGCGCCGCTGGTCGGGTGTGCCGTTCTACCTGCGCACCGGCAAGCGACTGGGCCGCCGCGTCACCGAGATCGCCGTGGTCTTCAACCGCGCTCCGCAGCACCTGTTCGGACGCGGCAACGCCTCGGAGCTCGGTCAGAACGCACTGGTCATCCGCGTGCAGCCCGACGAGGGCGTCACGATCCGCTTCGGCTCGAAGGTGCCGGGCAGCGGGTCGAACGTGCGCGACGTGACGATGGACTTCGGATACGGCCACGCCTTCACCGAGGCCAGCCCCGAGGCCTACGAGCGCCTCATCCTCGACGTCCTGCTGGGCGATCCGCCGCTGTTCCCGCGGCACGAGGAGGTCGAGCTCTCGTGGAAGATCCTCGACCCCGTCGAGAAGTTCTGGGCGTCCGAGGGCGGCCCGGTTGAGCAGTACGCACCCGGTTCGTGGGGTCCGGCATCCGCCGACGCCCTGCTGGCCCGCGACGGACGAGTCTGGAGACGACCGTGATCATCGACCTTCCCGACACGACCGTCAGCCAGGTCGCCAAGCAGCTCGTGAAGGTGCGCGAAGAGGGCGGCGCCGTCGCCCTCGGCCGCGTGCTGACCCTCGTGATCTCGGCCCGCAACGGCGTCGCCGAGGCGGCCATCGACGCGGCCAACGACGCATCGCGCGAGCACCCGATGCGCGTCATCGTGCTCACCACGGGCGAGGGCGAGTCCCGTCTCGACGCCCAGATCCGCGTCGGCGGGGATGCCGGAGCTAGCGAGGTCGTCGTCCTGCACGCTTACGGCGACGCCGCGAGCAATGAGGAGAGCCTCATCACGGGCCTGCTGCTGCCGGATGCTCCGGTCGTGGCCTGGTGGCCGGAAGAGGCACCGACCTCTCCGTCGTCGTCGCCGCTGGGCCGGATCGCCCAGCGCCGGATCACGGACGCCGCGACCGCGCACGACGTGCGCGACCGCCTCGCGCTCCTCGGCAAGACCCACGCCCCGGGTGACACCGACCTCGCGTGGACCCGTCTGACGCACTGGCGCGAGCAGCTCGCGGCCGTGCTCGATCAGCCGCCGTTCGAGCCGATCACCGCGATCGAGGTCCGCGGCGCCGCCGCCTCCCCGTCGACCGCGCTACTGGCCGCCTGGCTGCAGCTCGCTCTCGAGGTTCCGGTGCGCTGGTTCTCCGAGCAGCCGGAGGTCTGGCACGACGGCATCCGTTCCGTACGGCTGACCCGCGAGTCGGGAGACATCCTGCTCGAGCGCCCCTCGCCCGGCGTCGCCCAGCTCACGCAGCCCGATCAGCCGAACCACGACCTGCACCTCCCCCGGCGCACGCTTCGCGAATGCCTCGCCGAGGAACTGCGCCGCCTGGATCCCGACCTCCTGTACGGTCGAGTGATCACCGAGGGCTGGGAGAAGCTGGGCCCGCCCGAGACAGGAGAGTGACGACGTGAGCGACGCAACGTCCGCAGAGAAGCGGGTCGTGATCGAGGCCACGCCCACCGACGTGGCCGCACGGGTCGCCGATCGTTTCCTGACGCGCCTGCGCGCCCGTACCGTCAACGGTCGCGTCGCCCACGTCGCCCTCACGGGCGGTTCGATGGGCGGCGCGGTCCTGGCAGCGACACGTGATGACCCGCGGGCCGCATCGATCGACTGGTCGCTCGTGCACTTCTGGTGGGGCGACGAGCGCTTCGTGCCGCGCGACGACGCCGATCGCAACGCACTCCAGTCGCGCAACGCGTTGCTCGACCACATCCCGGTACCGCCCGAGAACATCCACGAGGTCGCCGGCTCCGATGACGGCCTCACCCTCGACGAGGCCGCGGCCGCGTACGCCGCCGAGCTCGCGCGCTTCGGCACCGACGAGAACCCGTGGCCGGCGTTCGCCGTGTGCTTCCTGGGGGTCGGGCCCGACGGGCACATCGCCTCGCTCTTCCCCGATCGCGAAGAGGTCACGGTGACGGATGCGGCCGCGCTCGCCGTCCGCAACTCGCCGAAGCCTCCGCCCGAGCGCGTCACACTGACGCGCCCGGTCATCAACACCTCGAAGCGCGTCTGGCTGGTGCTCACGGGCGCCGACAAGGCGTCGGCGCTGGGCCTGGCCCTCGCCGGTGCGAGCTACACGAGTGTTCCGGTCGCCGGTGCCCGCGGGCGCAAGCGCACGGTGTTCTTCGTCGACGAGGCCGCGGCCTCCGAGGTCTCGCCGGATCTCATCGATCAGGCGTACTGATCGGGCGTACCGAGAACCGCTCTACGGACGATCCGTCTCCTCGGACCCCGGTGCCTGCTCGGCGCCGGGGTTCGTCGTTGCGGTGCCGCTGTCGCTGCCGCGCGTGATGCCGATCTCCTGGCTCTCGCTGAGCACCTGCGGGTGGTAGCGGGCGAGGTTGACCACGCCGTAGACCGCGATGGCCCCGGCGACGCCGTAGATCACGAGCGCCCATGGCGGCGCGGCGGCCGCCTCACCGAGGATCACCATTCCGATGAGCACGGCGATGAGCGGGTCGACGACCGTGAGGCCGGCAATGACGAGGTCGGGCGGGCCGGAGCTGTAGGCGGTCTGCACGAAGTACGCCCCGACCGCCGCGGCCGCGACGAGGGCGATGACGCAGATCGCGGTGATCCACTCGAACTGCCCCGCCTCGATGCGCTTGATGACGACCTTCGCCAGGGTGGCGACGAAGCCGTAGAGAACACCGGCGCCGATCACGTAGAACAGGGCGCGCATGCGGTGCCGCAATACGAGCCAGCAGGCGCCGAGCACGATGATCACGACGAGGAGGATCGCGAGGATCACGAACAGTTCGCGATCCTGCACCTCGCGCTCGGTGGCGAACAGCGCGGCGAAGAAGACGAACAGGAAGATGCCGCCGACGCAGCAGATGATCGCGGTGATGGATTTCTTCGTCGGCGAGTGCCCGGAGATGCGGGCGTTCAACAGTGTCGTGATCACCAGCGCGATGGCGCCGAGCGGCTGCACGACCATGAGCGGAGCGCGCACGAGCGCGGCGAGCTGGCACACGATCGCCAGGCCCAGCATCAGGGTGCCGATGATCCAGGAGGGGCGGGTGAGCAGCCGGCGGAGCTGGTCGAAGCTGAGGCCCGACGTCCCCTGCGAACCGCTCAGGCGCTCGACCTTCTCGACGCCGCGGTGCTGGTACTGCGCGCCGAGCGACATGAACACCGCACCGGCCAGCGCGAGCGGGATGCCGAGGAGCAGCCCGGGGTTCTGGAAGACACCGACGAGCTGCTCGCCGACGTCTTCTACCGAGTTCACTTCCACACCCCTGCGCTCACCCTACGACCCTACCCGTCGCAGTGCGCCCAGTAGGGTTGTGACGTGGCTGTACTTCCGATTCGCATCATGGGCGACCCCGTCCTGCACTCCCCCGCTTCTCCCGTCGACGAGATCACCGATGAGATCCGCACCCTCGTCGCCGACATGTTCGAGACGATGGACATCGCTCCGGGTGTCGGCCTGGCCGCACCGCAGGTCGGCGTCGCCCTGCGCATCTACACCTACTCGTACGTCGACGACGACGATCAGCCCTGGCGCGGCGTGATCATCAATCCCGAGCTCTGGATCACTCCGATCGAGCCCGGCTCCCCCGATCCCGACCTGGAGTCCGAGGGCTGCCTGTCGTTCCCGGGCGAGCGCTTCCCTCTGCGTCGCTCCGAGCACGTCCGGGTCACCGGCATTGACCTCGAGGGCGCACCGGTGTCGATCGCGGTCGACGGATGGCGCGCACGCATCATGCAGCACGAGTTCGACCACCTCGACGGCATCCTCTACGTGGACCGCCTGTCGGACGGCGACTGGAAGACCGCGCAGAAGATCGCCCGTAAGCGCGGCTGGGGCCGACCCGGCGCCAGCTGGCTGCCCGGCGTCGACGACCTGGAAGGCTGAGGGCGCACATGACCCGGCGTACACACCGCGGCCTCGCCGCGCTCGCACTCACGGCGACTCTCTCACTCACCCTGCTCGGCTGCAGCAGTTCGGACGAACCCGAACGCGATTCCGGGACCGGTCAGGTGACGGAGGAGGGCACCATCGACATCGTCGCCCTCGAGCTCGGCGACTGCATGATGGACGCCCCCAGCGGGCTGCGCGAAGACATCGACGTGGTGCCCTGCACGGAGCCCCACGACCAGGAGGTCTTCCACGAGATCACCATGCCCGACGGCGATTTCTCGGAGACCGACATCGACGCGGCGAGCATGGAGTGCATCGGAGAGCCCTACACGGCGTTCATCGGTCTCGAGAAGGCCGAGTCGGTGTTCGAGGTGTTCCCCCTCATCCCGAGCGAGACCTCGTGGGACGAGCACGACGACCGGACCATCCAGTGCGTGATCTTCGACCCCTCAGGCCCCGTGACCGGCACGCTCGCGGGAGCTTCCCGCTAGAACGTCGCGGTCGTCGGGTCGGAGGTCGAGCCGGCGCAGGAGCTGGGCGTTGAGCGCGACGACGACCGTCGACAGCGACATCAGCACCGCACCGACCGACATCGGCAGCACGAACCCGATCGGCGCCAGCACACCCGCGGCCAGAGGCACGGAGAGCAGGTTGTACCCGGCCGCCCACCAGAGGTTCTGCGACATCTTGCGGTAGGTCGCACGCGACAGCTCGATCACGGACACGACGGAGCGCGGGTCGGAGCTGGCCAGGATCACCCCGGCCGAAGCGATCGCCACGTCGGTGCCCGCGCCGATCGCGATCCCGACGTCCGCCTGTGCCAGCGCGGGAGCATCGTTCACGCCGTCCCCCACCATCGCGACGATCCTGCCCTCCCGCTGCAGCTCCGCGACCTTCGCCGACTTGTCCTCCGGACGCACCCCCGCGAACACACGTCGTATGCCGAGCTCCGCGGCGACGGCATCCGCGACCGCCTGCGCATCTCCGGTGATCATGACGACCTCCACGCCGCGACGACGCAGGTCGTCGACCGCGGTACGGGACTCGGCGCGCACCTCATCGGCCAGCGCGAACGCGCCGATCACCGTACCGTCGACCACCGCGTGCAGGATGATCGCGCCCGTCGCCCGCCACGTCTCGGCGACGGGCAGCTCGTGCGCTCCGATCTCATCGAGCAGTTTCGGACCGCCCACGCGCACATCGGCACCGTCGACGGTCGCCCGAACCCCGACCGCCGGCGACGACGAGAAGCCGACGGCCGACGGGGTGTCGAGTCCACGCTCCTCCGCCGCGCGGACGATCGCCCGGGCGAGGGGGTGCTCGCTGTCACCCTCCGCCGACGCCGCCAGTACGAGCACGCGGGCCGGATCGACTCCATCGACCGCCGCGATGTCGGTGACGACCGGCTCGCCGCGCGTCAGCGTTCCGGTCTTGTCGAACAGCACCGTGTCGACGGTGCGCATGCGCTCGAGCGCCAACCGGTCCTTCACCAGGATGCCCGCGCGAGCGGCCCGTTCGGTCGCGATCGAGACCACGAGCGGTATCGCGAGACCCAGCGCGTGCGGGCAGGCGATCACGAGGACCGTGATCGAGCGCACGACGGCGGCATCGACGTCGCCGACGGCCGACCACACCACGGCGGTCACCGCCGCCGAGATCAGGGCGAACCAGAAGAGCAGCGCCGCCGCACGGTCGGCGAGCCGCTGAGCGTGCGAGGTCGAGTTCTGCGCATCCTCGACGAGTCGACGGATGCCGGCCAGCGCCGTGTCGTCGCCGACAGCCGTGATCTCGACGCGGAGGCCCGAGTCGGTCGCCACCGTGCCCGCCGTGACGATGTCGCCGGGCGTACGGGTCACAGGACGCGACTCCCCGGTGATCATCGACTCGTCCATCGCCGCGCTGCCGTCGACGATCCGGCCGTCGGCGGGTACCCGCGCGCCGGGACGCACGACGACGAGATCGCCTACGCGGAGTGCATCCGGCGGCACGCGCACGGTGCGCTCGCCCTCGATGCGTTCGGCTTCATCGGGCAGGAGCGCGGCCAGCGAGTCGAGCGCCGACGTCGTCTGCGCGAGTGAGCGCATCTCGATCCAGTGACCGAGCAGCATGATCACGATGAGGAGGGCGAGCTCCCACCAGAACTCCAGCTCGTGATGCAGCACCCCGAGCGTCGCTCCCCACGAGGCGAAGAAGGCGACGGTGATCGCGAGGGCGATCAACAGCATCATGCCGGGGCGTCGCGCGCGCAGTTCGCCGACGGCGCCCTGAAGGAACGGCCTGCCGCCCCACACGTACATCACCGAACCGATGACCGGGGCGACGAAACGCACCGGGCCGTCGGCGATCTCGTAGCCGATGATCATCGCGAACATCGGGGAGAGCAGCACGACGGGGACCGCGAGCACCAGGTTGATCCAGAAGAGTCGCCGGAACTGGCCCACGTGGTCGCCGTGGCCGGAATGACCGGCGTGCCCGGAGTGGCCGGAGTGCCCGGGGTGTCCGTCGTGCCCGGAATGGTCGTCGACTTTCGCCTGGCCTCCGTGGGGTGGCGCCGAGTGCTCGTGCTCCGGGTGCGCGTGTGGGTGCGTCTCGCTCATCGATCTCTCCGCTCGTCTCGTGCGCCACTGTGGAATCCGCGGAGGCGCAGACTGTTGCCGACCACGAACACGCTCGACAACGCCATCGCGGCGCCGGCCAGCATCGGGTTCAGCAGTCCGAGGGCGGCGACCGGGATCGCCGCCACGTTGTACGCGAAGGCCCAGAACAGGTTCGTCCGGATCGTGCGCAGGGTGCGGCGCGACAGGCGGATCGCGTCGACGGCGCTGCGCAGATCCCCGCGGACCAGCGTGATGTCGGATGCCTCGATCGCGGCATCCGTTCCCGTTCCCATCGCGATGCCGAGGTCGGCACGCGCGAGCGCAGGCGCATCGTTGACGCCGTCGCCGACCATCGCGACAGTTCGTCCCTCGCTCTGCAGCCGCGCGACGACCTCGGCCTTCTGCGCGGGGAGCACCTCGGCGATGACCTCGTCGATGCCGACCTCGCGAGCGACATGACGCGCGACGGCCGCGTTGTCGCCCGTCAGCAGCACCGGGGTGAGGCCGAGCGCCTTCAGCTGCTCGACCGCTGCGGCGCTCGTCGGCCGCACGGCATCCGCCACGACGAGCACGCCTCGGACCGCTTCGTCCCAGCCGACCGTCACGACCGTGCGCCCCGCCTCCTCATGGGAACCGTGGATGGAGTGGTCGCGCGTGCTCGTCACTCCGGCGAACATCGCCGCGCGGCCGACGCGCACGCGATGCCCGTCCACGACGCCCTCCACTCCGATGCCCGGGTGGTTGACGAAGCCATCGACCGCTGGAAGCGTCCCGGCCTCGACCTCCGCCGCCTGCGCGATCGCCCGTCCGATCGGATGCTCGGAGGCGGCCTCGAGGGCACCGGCGAGGCGGAGCAGTTGAGTGCGATCCGCTCCCGGCTCGACGATCACGTCCACCACGCTCATCGCGCCCCGGGTGACCGTTCCCGTCTTGTCGAGCACGACCGTGTCGACCGCGCGCGTGGATTCGAGTACTTCGGGGCCCTTGATGAGGATCCCCAGCTGGGCTCCGCGGCCGGTACCCACGAGCAGCGCGGTCGGGGTCGCCAGGCCGAGGGCGCACGGGCAGGCGATGACCAGCACCGCGACGGCCGCCGTGAACGCCATCGTGGCCGAGGCACCGACGGCGAACCAGGTGACGAGCGTGCCGAGCGCGATCACCAGAACGATCGGCACGAAGACACCCGAGATCCGATCGGCCAGGCGCTGCACCTCGGCCTTCCCGGTCTGCGCCTCCTCCACCAGTCGCGCCATCTGCGCGAGCTGGGTGTCGGCCCCGATCCGTGTCGCCCGGACGACGAGGCGTCCGCCGGCGTTCACGGTCGCGCCGGTGACGGAGTCTCCCGTGGCGACCTCGACGGGCACGGACTCGCCCGTCATCATCGAGGCGTCGACGGCCGAGGTACCCGAGACGACGGTGCCATCGGTCGCGATCTTCTCACCGGGGCGTACCACGAACTCGTCACCGATCCGCAGATCGTCCGCCGGGATGCGTTGCTCGACACCTCCCCGGAGCACCGAGACGTCCTTCGCTCCGAGCTCCAGCAGAGCGCGCAGCGCCGCACCCGCACGACGCTTCGACCGCTTCTCGAAGTAGCGACCGGCGAGGATGAACATCGTCACGCCCGCCGCGACCTCGAGGTAGATCGCATCGGCGCCGTCGGACGGCGTCAGGACGAACTCGAACGGATGGGTCATACCCGGCATGCCCGCCATGCCGAAGAACAGCGCGTAGAGCGACCAGAGGAACGCCGCGATCGTTCCCATCGACACGAGCGTGTCCATGGTCGCCGCACCGTGTCGGAGGTTCACCCAGGCCGCCCGGTGGAACGGCCACCCGCCCCACACCACGACGGGAGCCGCGAGCGTCAACGAGGCCCACTGCCAGTACGTGAACTGCAGCGCCGGAATCATCGCCATCGCGATGACGGGGACGGTCAGCGCGACGGAGACCCACAGCCGGGTGCGCAGGCCGTCGAGCTCGGGGTCGCCCGCGGCATCCGGTTCGGCATCCTGGGCGCGGACGGGCAGCGCCGCCGTGTACCCGGCCTTCTCGACCTCGGCGATCAGGACGGCCGGGTCGAAGCCCTCCGGCGCCGCGACCGACGCCTTCTCGGTCGCGTAGTTGACCGTGGCGGTCACCCCGTCGAGCCGATTCAGCTTCTTCTCGATCCGCGTCGCGCACGACGCGCACGTCATCCCGCCGATCTCGAGGTCGACGCCGATCGCCCCGGCGGTCATCAGACGCGGACGGCCGAGTACCCGGCCTCGGATACGGCCGAGAGGATCTGCGCATCGTCGACGTACGCAGCGGTGATGCGCAGCATGCCGGTCTGCGCGCTGACGTCGACGATCTCGACGCCCTCTATCTGCTCGACCTCCTCGCGGACCGACATCTCGCAGTGGCCGCAGGTCATCCCGGTCACCCGGTAGTCGGCGGTGGTGTCGCTCATGAGAACTCCTTCAGAGTGTTCGTGGATACCCCCTGGGGGTATTAGGTGCAACGCCACTCTACCCCTCGTATTCCCCGAGCGCACGCGAGAGCGGCCGGACGCCGTCGCCGAGCGCCCGAGCGGCGAGACGAGGAGTGCCGACCGAGAAAAGGGAAAAGCCCCTCCGAAGAGGGGCTTTTCATTGGCTCCCCGGCTTGGACTCGAACCAAGAACCTGCCGGTTAACAGCCGGCTGCTCTGCCAATTGAGCTACCGAGGAATGTGCTCCGCTGCGCGGGCAACTCGACAAGCTTAGCAAACTCCGAGCGGTGCACGTGACACCGGAGGCGGTTATCGCGCTCTCGGGCGTGTCGCGCTCAGCGCCGGGAATCCGCCTCTGCGTTCGGCACCCAGAGCAGGTCCTTCCCGACGCCGCGCGCGACCACGTGCCCGGCGCGCAGCATGAGCGTCTCGGCGTTGAGCTCACGGATGAAGTCGGCGTCGTTCGTGACGAGCAGAGCCGCCATCGACTGCTCCTTACGGCGGCGCGTGATCGCATCGAAGACCACCGGACGCACCTCGAGATCGAGGTTCGCGAGGATCTCGTCGGCGATGAGCACCTGCGGTTCGAGCACGAACGAGCGGGCGATCGCGACGCGCTGGCGCATTCCCGCGCTCAGCTCGTAGGGGAACTTCGCCGCAGTGCCAAGCGGGAGATGCAGCTCGTCGAGCAGCGTGGCGACGCGAATCGAGAGCGCCTTGCTGTTCACGCGCTTCTCGCGCATCAGGATGGGTTCGGCGATCACCTCGTTGACCGTGAGCCGGGGCGGAAGATCGGCTCCGGCGCCCTGCGGCACGAAACCCGTGCGGTAGGTGAGCACGCGGTGCTTGCGACCGGGACGCCGCGCATCGACGCCGCAGACCTCCGCGCGCCCGCCGACGACCTTCACCGAGGGATCGGTGGATCCGGCCAGCGCCGCCACGAGGCTCGACTTACCAGATCCCGTGGGACCGGCGATGCAGAGGAGCGCGCCCGGGGCGAGCGAGAACGAGACGCCGTCGACCGCACGCGTCGGAGAGCCGTGCCCGATCCGGTCGATGACCAGATCGGAGCAGTCGATGGCGTGGGTGGAGGCGTGCCTGCGGGACATGCATCCCATCCTGCCCTCCCCCGACGGCCGTGGGGGGTTACGACTCGACGAACCGCTGACGCTCGATGTCGATGTCGCGCAATCGCATGCGGAGCGCACGACCGCCGTCGGAGTCGGCGGGCACCCGCTGGACAGCGCCCAGGAGCTCCTGCTTCTCGCTCTCGAGCTGCCGCATGATGAGGCGTCGCGCGAGATCGGTGGTGCTGGCCACGGCGCCCTCCTCGTTGCGCGCGGGGAAGGGCATCATGAGCAGTTCACCCGCGAGCGTGCGGTACGGCTCGCGCACGCTGTTGACGGCATCCGTCGCCCACCCCGCCCGCGTGCGGTCGGCAGCGGCGGCCACGGCCTCGCGCACGGCATCGAGGGCCGGGGTGCGCAGGGGGGCGCCGAGCGCCCGCGAGAGCAGCGGCTGGTCGATCTGGTGACCGTACTGCAGCGCTCCCATCAGCGCATCGCGCTCCACGGCGACATCGGCCGAGCGCGGCAGGCTCGCGAGCGTGACCGGTGCGATTCCGGATGCTGCTCCCTCACCCCCGCCGGACGGTACCGTCTCACGCCGCGCAGGGGCGCTCTGCGAGCCGCCCCGCGCCGAGCGCTCCACCTCGGTGTGCACCTCGGTCGGATCCATGCCCAGACGGCGGGCGAGCACGCGCTCGTACCCGGGACGCAGCAGGCGATCGCGGATCTCGGCCACGATCGGGGCGGCCGCGCGCAGAGCACCGACGCGCCCCTCCACCGTCGCCAGGTCGAAGCCGGCGAGCTTGCGGTCGATCGCGAACTCGAACATCGGCACCTTGGCGTCCATGAGGCCGCGCACGGCGGCATCACCGCGCTGCAGCCGCAGGTCGCAGGGGTCGAGGCTGTCGGGCGCCACGGCCACGAACGTCTGCGCGTTGAAGCGGTCGTCCTCGGTGAACGCGCGCAGCGCCGCCTTCTGTCCCGCCTCGTCGCCGTCGAACGTGAACACGACCTCACCCGAGGCGTTGTCGTCGCCCATCACCCGGCGCAGCACCTTGATGTGCTCGGCGCCGAAGGCCGTTCCACAGGTCGCCACCGCCGTCGTGAGGCCGGCGAGATGGCACGCCATGACATCGGTGTATCCCTCGACGACCACGACGCGCCGCGGATCTCCGCGGGAGATGTCGCGCTTGGCGAGATCGAGACCGTAGAGCACCTGCGCCTTCTTGTAGATCGGGGTCTCGGGGGTGTTGAGGTACTTCGGCCCCTGGTCGTCATCGAAGAGCTTGCGCGCGCCGAACCCGATCGTCTGACCCGACACATCGCGGATCGGCCAGACCAGGCGCCCGCGGAACCGGTCGTACACGCCGCGCTGCCCGGTGGAGACCAGGCCCGCGGTGCTGAGTTCCTCGCGCGTGAAGCCCTGGGCCGTCAGCGCCTTGAGCATGCCGTCCCATCCGCGCGGCGCGAAGCCCACGCCGAAGTGCGCGGCGGCACCCGCGTCGAAGCCGCGCTCGCCCAGGAACCGTCGCCCCGCCTCGGCATCCGCCGACAGCAGCTGCGACCGGAAGAACTCGGCCGCCGCGGTGTTCGCGGCGTAGAGCCGGCTCCGACCGCTCGTCTCGGGAGCCGCACCGCCGTCCTCGTAGTGGAGGGTGTAGCCGATGCGGCCGGCGAGCCGCTCCACCGCCTCGGTGAAGCTCACGTGGTCCATCTCGCGCAGGAACGAGTACACGTCTCCCGACTCGCCGCACCCGAAGCAGTGGTAGTACCCCACCTGCGGGCGCACGTGGAAGCTCGGGCTCTTCTCGTCGTGGAACGGGCAGAGTCCCTTGAGCGATCCGACGCCGGCGGATTTCAGCGCGACGCGCTCCCCCACGATGTCGGCAATGTTCGTGCGCGACTTGACCTCGTCGACGTCGGCCTGCCGGATGCGGGGCATCAGCGGGCCCCTTCGACGACGGTCGACCTCTCGGCGTGCGCGCGCGCCCCGGGGCGTGCGTGACGGGGGGTCCAGATGCCGACCTCGGCCGGGTCGATCTCGCCCACGAGGCGGTTGTGCCAGTCGATCGCGCTCTGGTCGGTGAGGCTGGCGATCTGGTCGACGATGACGCGGGCGCGCTGGTCATCGGTGTCGGCGTCGTGGAAATCCGCGGCGAACGCCGGTTCGAGCACATCGGCACCGGCCGACCACAGCGTGTCGGTCTGCCAGAGTGCGTCTGCGAGACGGGTGAGCACCCGGCGCTGCTCCTTGTAGACGCCCTTGCGCGCCTCGATCGTCACGATGGCCTGGCCCATGATGCCCTTGAGCACGGCGATCTCGGCCTCGACCACGCGCGGCACGACGACGTGTGCGTTGTAGCGCACCAGGGCCTTGCTGCCGTAGGCCTCGCGGGTCGCCGAGACGGCCGCGCGGGCGAAGCGCCCGATCAGGTCGCTCGTCAGGTTCTTCAGACGCGCGAGCGACTGGCGGCTGCGGTCGAACGACGAGAGCCACATCGACTGCGACGAGAGACGGTAGAGCGCGTCGGCCAGCTCCTCGCGCGTGAAGTCGTACCCCACCCACTGCTGGATGCGTCCGAGCAGGGCCTCGTGCTCTGCCGGATCCGAGAGCTGGGCGACGTCGAGGTAGCCGTTGACGATCGCATCCTCGAAGTCGTGCACCGAGTAGCCGATGTCGTCGGAGAGGTCCATGATCTCGGCCTCGATGCAGCGCAGACGCCCGGGCGCACCCTCGCGCATCCAGCGGAAGACCGCCTCGTCCTCGGGGTACACGCCGAACTTGAGCCGGCCACCGGGGTCGGGCACCGGGCTGTCGACCGTCCACGGGTACTTGCACGTGGCGTCGAGACTCGCGCGCGTGAGGTTGAGTCCGACGGAGCGCTCGTCGTCGTCGAGCACCTTCGCCTCGAGACGGGTGAGGATGCGCAGCGACTGCGCGTTGCCCTCGAATCCGCCGATGTCGGCCGCCCATTCGTTGAGCGCACGCTCACCGTTGTGGCCGAAGGGCGGATGCCCGAGATCGTGGCTGAGGCAGGCGGTGTCGACGACGTCGGCCGAGACCCCCAGAGCGGTGGCGAGTTCGCGCCCCACCTGCGCCACCTCGAGCGAGTGGGTGAGGCGGTTGCGGGCGAAGTCGGCGGTGCTCGCGGGGCTCAGCACCTGCGTCTTGGCGGCGAGGCGGCGCAGGGCCGCCGAGTGCAGGACGCGGGCCCGGTCGCGGGCGAAATCGTCGCGCTCCGAACGATGGGTCTCGGCGAAGAAGCGCTCGGCGTCGCGCGGGTCGTATCCGTCGCCGCGAGGTGCGCGCGCCGGTGTGACCGCGTCACCCACCGCTGTTCTCGATCTCTGCTCCGCGCATCATCTCCGAGGCCGATGCGGCGATCTCACGCGAGTCGAGCCACTTGTCCGGAAGCGCCGGGCGCTTGGGACGGCCGGCACGGCCGCGCTGGCCCTCGGCATCCGCTCCGGGATAGGGCGCGGTGTGATCGAGGCGTCCGAGCAGGTCGTCGATCTCGGCGAGGCTCGACGCCGTCGCGAGTCCGGTGCGGATGTCGCCTCCCACCGGGTAGCCCTTGAAGTACCAGGCCACGTGCTTGCGCACGTCGCGGCACCCGCGGTCCTCGTCCTCGAAGAACTCGACGAGCAGTTCCGCATGCCGACGGAAGGCATCGGCCACGAATCCGAGGGTCGCGTCGACCGGGTGGCTCTCGGCGCCGAAGGCGGCGGCCAGTTCGCCGAACAGCCAGGGGCGGCCGAGGCATCCGCGTCCGACGACCACGCCGTCGCAGTCGGTCTCGGCCATCATGCGAACGGCGTCGTCGGCCGACCAGATGTCGCCGTTGCCGAGCACCGGGATGCTGGTGACGGCCTGCTTGAGTTCGCCGATCGCGTTCCAGTCGGCGTTGCCCGAGTAGAACTCGCTGGCGGTGCGGGCGTGCAGGGCGACCGCGGCGACACCCGCGTCTTCGGCTGCGCGGCCTGCGTCGAGGAACGTGAGGTGGTCGGGATCGATGCCCTTGCGCATCTTCACCGTGAGCGGCACATCGCCCGCGGCCTTGACGGCCTGAGTGACGATGTCGGCGAAGAGCGAGCTCTTCCAGGGGAGCGCCGCTCCCCCGCCCTTGCGCGTCACCTTGGGGACGGGGCATCCGAAGTTCAGGTCGATGTGATCGGCGTGGTCCTCGGCGACGATGATGCGCACGGCCTCGGCGATGGTCTTCGGATCGACGCCGTAGAGCTGGATCGACCGGGGCGTCTCGCTCTCGTGATGGCGGATCAGACGCATCGTCGTCTCGTTGCGCTCGACGAGCGCGCGCGAGGTGATCATCTCACTGACGTAGAGGCCGGCACCGTACTCACGGCACAGACGACGGAAGGCGGTATTCGTGATCCCGGCCATGGGCGCGAGGACCACCGGCACGTCGAGGTCGATGGGACCGATGCGAAGCGTGCGCGCGGATGCGGTGGCGAGAGTCATGTCCTGACCATTCTCCCAGACGCGGAGCCTGTGGTGCCCCATCGACCTAAGCTGTGGAGTATGACCGATTCCGCGCTCCGTTCGATCCCCTTCACCGATGCGCAGGGCAACGAGAAGACTCTCGATGACCTCGGCGCCGATGTGCTGCTGGTGGTGAACGTCGCGTCGAAGTGCGGACTCACCCCGCAGTACGAGCAGCTCGAGGAGTTGCAGCGTCTGTACGGTGATCGCGGCTTCAGTGTGGTGGGCTTCCCGAGCAACCAGTTCCTGCAGGAGCCCGGTTCCGTGGAGCAGATCACGGAATTCTGCTCGACCACCTACGGCGTCACCTTCCCGGTGAACGACAAGGTGAAGGTCAACGGGCGGAACGCCGCCGAACTCTTCAAGGCTCTCAAGGAGACGCCCGACGCGAACGGCAAGGCCGGACGCGTGGAGTGGAACTTCGAGAAGTTCCTGGTGCTGCCCGACGGCGAGGTCCTCCGGTTCCGGCCGAAGCAGAAGCCGGACGACCCCGCGATCGTGAGCGCCATCGAAGGCGCGCTCACGCGTTAGACGGCGGCGGCTTCGGCCTGCGCGTCACCCTCGAGCTCGGCGTCTCCGCGCTTGGACCACAGGTCGCGCAGCACGTTCTCGAATGCGGCCGGCGGCTGCGCGCCGCTGATCCCGTACTGCCCGTCGATCACGAAGAACGGCACACCCTGGATGCCGTAGGCGCGCGCCTGCGCCTGGTCCTGACGGACGGCGGGAAGGTACTGCTCGGTCTCGAGCGCCTCCCGCGCGGCGTCGGCGTCGAGTCCGACCTCCACCGCGAGGGCGACGAGGTCGTCGATGCGACCGACGTGCTTGCCCTCGGTGAAGTAGGCCGACATCAGGCGCTCCTCCAGCTCGTGCTGGAGGCCCTGCGCCTTGGCGAAGTGCAGCAGCTCGTGCGCCTTGACGGTGTTCGTGTGCTGCAGCAGATCGAAGCGGTACTGGAGGCCCGCCTTCTCGGCGACGCCGGTGACGTTGGCGAGCATCTGCTCGACCTGGTCGCGCGGCATGCCCTTGTGGCCTGCGAGGAAGTCGATTTCGTCGCCGTCGAAGTCGACGGGGGTGTCGGGCGAGAGTTCGAACGAGTGGAAGGTGACGTTCACCTGCGGGGCGTCGTCATCACCGGCGACGGCTTCGAGCCCCTTCTCGAGATTGCGCTTGCCGATGTAGCACCACGGGCACGCGATGTCGGACCAGATGTCGATGGAGATGGGTTCGCTCACACCCTCATCCAACCCCACGCGCGTCCGCCGTATTCCGGCGTCGCTAGGATCGACGGATGCTGTCCGCCGACGATCCGCTCCCCCGGGTGCCGCAGCGCGTGCTGGTGGCGGGGGTCACGGGTTCGGGCAAGACGACGCTCGCTGGCCGCATCGCCCGGCTCTGGGGGCTGCGCCACGTCGAGATCGACGGGCTCTTCCACGGCCCGGACTGGACTCCGCGGCCGGAGTTCCTCGACGACGTCCGGGCCTTCGCGGCCGAGGACCGGTGGGTCACCGAGTGGCAGTACACGAGCAAGGGCACCGATCGCATCCTCGCCCCGCGCGCGGACCTCGTGATCTGGCTCGACTACCCCTACAGAGTCGTGCGCTCGCGACTGCTGCGTCGCACGATCGCTCGTAGCATCCTGCGCACGAAGATGTGGAACGGCAACGTCGAGAAGCCGATCTGGCGCATGTTCCGCGGTTCGCCCGAGGAGAGCATCCTCGCCTGGCAGATCGCGACGCTCGACAAGTGGACGGAGCGGATGCCCGTGGCCGCCGCCGCGTTCCCGCATCTCACGATCGTGCGTCTGCGGCATCCGCGCGAGGCGGAGCGGTGGTTGCGCGCTCAGTCCGAGGCGTCGGGCGCGTCGATCGCGCCGCCGAAGCGTCGGTCGCGGGACAGGTAGATCCCGATCGCCCGCCAGAGCTCCTCGCGGGAGAAGTCCGGCCACAGCGTGTCGAGGAAGACCATCTCGGCGTAGGCCGACTCCCAGAGCAGGAAGTTCGAGGTGCGCTGCTCACCCGAGCTGCGCAGGAACAGGTCGACGTCCGGCATGTCCGGCACGTAGAGGTTGCGACGGATCATCTTCTCGGTGATCGCGTTCGGCTTCACCCGGCCGGCCGCGACGTCCGCCGCGATCGAGCGCATCGCATCGACGAGTTCCACGCGTCCGCCGTAGTTCACGCACATCGTGAGTGTCAGGACGTCGTTGCCGCGCGTCAGCTGCTCGGCGTACTGCAGCTCCTTGATGACGCTGCCCCACAGCCGAGGCTTGCGCCCCGCCCAGCGCACGCGCACACCCCACTCGTTGAGCTGATCGCGGCGCCGGTGCAGCACGTCGCGGTTGTATCCCATGAGGAAGCGCACCTCCTCGGGCGAGCGTGCCCAGTTCTCGGTCGAGAAAGCGTAGACCGAGAGGTGCTTGACCCCCGCCTGGATGGCACCGGCGACGACATCGAGGAGCACCTCCTCGCCGGCCTTGTGGCCCTCGACACGGCTCAGTCCCCGACGGTTCGCCCAGCGGCCGTTGCCGTCCATGACGATCGCCACGTGCTCGGGTACCGCGCGGAACGCCGGCGGGTGCACCCCCGTCCAGTCGAGGGGACGGTACGCGATGGCGTCCTTGTGCGTGTAGGGCTTCGGGGTCACCGTGCTCCTCCGGGGATGTCGGATACGTGCGCGAGCGAGCGGATGCCGCGCTCGAGGTGCCATTGGGCGTAGGCGCTGATGAGGCCCGATGCGGCGGCGGTGTCGGCGGCGGACGCCGCGTCGACGGCATCCCACTCGCCCGCCATGAGCGCGCGCAGCAGACCCAGCGCCTTCTCGCCGATGCGCGGGCTGCCCGCCGGCGCGCACGACGTGCACACCAGGCCACCCAATTGAACGACGAAGGTCGAGTGCGGGCCCGGAGTACCGCATCGGGCGCACTCGCCGAACGAGGGCGCCCAGCCCGACAGGGCCATGACGCGCAGGAGGTAGGAATCGAGGATGCTGCGGGGGGCGTGTTCACCTCGTGACAGCGCGCGCAGACCGCCGACGAGCAGCAGGTACTGATCGGGAGTCGCCTCGGCATCGCTCAACCGATCTGCCGTCTCGACCATCGCGTTGGCGGCGGTGAAACGCTCGTAGTGCGCGACGATGTCGGCGCCGTAGGAGCCGAGCGACTCCGCCTGCTGCACGATGTCGAGCGAGCGCCCCTGATAGAGCTGCACGTCCGCGACCATGAACGGCTCGAGCCGCGAGCCGAACTTCGACGACGTGCGCCGCACACCCTTCGCGACCGCGCGGATCTTGCCGTGCTGCCGCGACAGCATCGTGACGATGCGATCCGCCTCCCCCAGCTTGTGGGTGCGCAGGATCACCGCTTCGTCTCGATAGGTAGGCATCCCTCGATTATCCTCCGTGCGAGACAATGGGCGGGTGACCGAACCGCTCTTCATCATCCCGTTCTGGGCGGATCTGCTGGGCGTGGGGCTCGGCGGCGTCCAGGGAGCCCTGTTCGCCTCCGGTTTCCAGGGTCAGCGACGCCTCGACTGGCTCGGCGTCGCGATCATCGGGATCATGATCGGGATGGGTGGCGGTCTCATCCGCGACATCCTGCTCGGGCAGACCCCGGCGACACTGCAGAACCAGTGGTACCTCGTCACGGCGACCGGGGCCGCGCTCTTCGGAATGCTGCTCGCCGGGCTCTTCACTCGTCTGAACAAGGTGATCGTCGGGCTCGACGCGATCGTCATCGGCATGTTCGGCGCCTTCGGCACGAGCAAAGCCCTCGCCCTCGGCATCCCCGAGGTTCCCGCCGTCTTCATCGGCGTCTGCGCAGCGGTCGGCGGCAGCGTGCTGCGCGACATGCTCATGGGCCTGCCGACCGCGATCATGCACGTCGGCTCGCTGTACGCCGTGGCCGCCGGTGGCGGATGCGCGTTCATCGTCATCGCGCACGCCCTGGGCATGTCGATCCCCCTCGCGGCGGTCATCGGCATCGCCGTCACCGCGGTGATCCGCGTGCTCGCGGTGAGCTTCGACGTCTCGTTACCCGAGCAACGGCGCCTCTACCGCCGCAAGGTTGCCGCCGAGACCGGGGCGATCCCGATCGTCAAGCCCTGACACGTTCTCGCTGGGTCCCTGAGCTCGCCGAAGTGCCCCACCACGCGCAACGGCTCCTCGTGGGGACGCTTCGACAGGCTCAGCGACCCATGCAGGTCGGCGACCTGGAAAGCCGGTCAGACGGCGGCGAGCTCGCCCTGCCGAGCGCGGATCGAGCGGTTCACACCCGACACGATCGCCTTGAGCGACGCGGTCGAGATGTCGCCGTCGATGCCGACGCCCCACAGGCGCTGATCGCCGATCTGCAGCTCGACGTAGGCTGCGGCCTGCGCGTCGCCGCCGGCGCTGAGAGCGTGCTCGACGTAGTCGTAGAGCGTGATGTCGAAGCCCTGCGCGCGCAGCACCTCGATGAAGGCGGCGATCGGTCCGTTACCGTTCCCCGCGACAGCCACCTGCTGGTCGTCGTCACGGAGAGTGACGTCGAGCACCACGTCACCCGACATGTCGCTGCGGGTCTGCGTGGCGAGCAGTTCGAAGCGCCCCCACTTGTCCTCGCTCGATGCGGCCGGCAGGTACTCGTCGTTGAAGATCGACCAGATCTGGTCGCTCGTGACCTCACCGCCCTCGGCATCCGTCTTCGTCTGCACGACGCCCGAGAACTCGATCTGCAGCTTGCGCGGCAGGTCGATCGCGTGGTCGGCCTTCAACAGGTAGGCGACGCCACCCTTTCCGGACTGCGAGTTGACGCGGATGACGGCCTCGTAGGAACGACCCAGATCCTTCGGATCGACCGGCAGGTAGGGCACCGCCCATTCGATGTCGTCGACCGTGACGCCCTCGGCGTCGGCCCGCACGGCCATGGCCTCGAAGCCCTTCTTGATCGCGTCCTGGTGCGACCCGCTGAACGCGGTGAAGACCAGGTCTCCCGCCCAGGGGCTGCGCTCGGGCACCGGCAGCTGGTTGCAGTACTCGACCGTGCGCTTGACCTGGTCGATGTCGCTGAAGTCGATCTGCGGGTCGATGCCCTGCGTGAACAGGTTGATGCCGAGTGCGACGATGTCGACGTTTCCGGTGCGCTCCCCGTTACCGAACAGGCATCCCTCGATACGGTCGGCACCGGCCATGTAGCCGAGCTCGGCCGCGGCGATCGCGGTCCCGCGATCGTTGTGCGGGTGCAGCGAGAGGATCACGTTCTCGCGGTGGTTCAGGTGCCGGCTCATCCACTCGATCGAGTCGGCGTACACGTTCGGCGATGCCATCTCGACCGTGGCGGGCAGGTTGATGATGACCTTGCGGTCGGGCGTCGGCTCGAAGACCTCGATCACCTGGTTGCAGATGTCGGCGGCGAACTCGAGTTCGGTACCCGTGTAGCTCTCGGGCGAGTACTCGTAATAGACCTGCGTCTCGGGGATGCGCTTCTCGAACTCGCGGCAGAGTCGTGCACCCTCGAGGGCGATGTCGATGATGCCCTGCTTGTCGGTGCGGAAGACGACCTCGCGCTGCAGCACGCTCGTCGAGTTGTACAGGTGGACGATGGCCTGCTTCGCGCCGGCGATCGACTCGTAGGTGCGCTCGATCAGGTGCTCACGCGCCTGGGTCAGAACCTGGATCGTGACGTCGTCGGGGATCAGGTTCTCTTCGATCAACTGGCGGACGAAATCGAAGTCCGTCTGGCTGGCCGACGGGAAGCCGACCTCGATCTCCTTGTATCCCATGTTCACCAGGAGCTCGAACATCACGCGCTTGCGCTCGGGCGACATCGGGTCGATGAGAGCCTGGTTGCCGTCACGGAGGTCGACGGCGCACCAGCGCGGCGCGGTCGTGATGCGGGCATCGGGCCAGGTGCGGTCCGGGAGGTCGACGGTGATCTGCTCGTGGAACGGCCGGTACTTGTGGATCGGCATCCCGGAGGGGCGCTGCGTGTTCTGCATGATGGGCTTCTTCTCTTCGTCAGAATGTACGGGCCAACACAAGCGCCGCGACGAGGAAGGCCCTAGCTCTTAGGACTCGTCGCGGCAGCTAAGAAGAAGCAGACCGCCGAAAGGCATGTGGTCATGCTAGCAGGATGCCCCGTCCGCCGTGCACGTGAGACGAACGCCGTCTCCACGACACTGGTGGGTATGAGCACACCACTGCGTCGCCATCTCCTCTGGTCCGCTGCCCTCGCGACGGCGCTCGCGTCGACCCTGGCCGCCTGCGCGACGGGTCCCGGCGCGGGTGGGTCGCCGACGAGCAGCGCCGACCCTCAGGCGCAGGACTTCTCAGGCATCGTATCCGAGCCGCCGACGGGACGCGTGCGCGGCACCGGCACGGTGCTCGACGTCGGCGGAGAGGTGCAACTGTGCCTCGGCGGCGTCGCCGAGTCGTACCCGCCGCAGTGCACGGGTGTGCCGCTCATCGGATGGAGCTGGGACGGCGTTGACGGGAGCGAGACCAGCGGTAAGACGACCTGGGGCGCCTACGCGGTGACCGGACGGTACGACGGGGAGAGCATCACCGTCACCGACCCGCCCGTGCTGCTGGCGCTGTACGACCCGGTGCGACCCGACGATCCGACCGGAGGCATCGAGGGAGATGCGACCGCCGGCGAGCTGACGGAGATCCAGGACGATCTGAGCTCACGCCTCGGCAGCGACGCGCTGACCCTCTGGACCGAGCGCGGCTACGTCTGGGTGCAGGTCGTCTGGGACGACGGGCAGCTCCAGCGCGCGGTCGACGCGGAGTACGGCGACGGCACGGTCATCGTCCTCCCCGCGCTGAGCGAGTTCGACGCGTCCTAGGAGGATGATGGGCTCAGAGGACGCAGCGGACCGTCTTCGCCGTCCCGCCGACGTTCACCCATCCACCGGCGTTCGCCGTCGCGAGCACGCCGCCCGCGCTGTTGCGCGCCTGGGCGTAGCCGGAGCTCCGGGCATTGGCGAGGGAACGGGGCACGAAACCGCTCGGCACCGTGAGCGTTCCGCACGTGCCCCAGGACACGCTCGTGCCCGACAGCGAGCCGGCGCTGAAGGCGCAGATCCGTCCGGACGCGCAGTTTCCCACGGCGGCGCGGGCGAAGAGCCCACCCAGGCCCGACGGAACCGTGACCTCCATGTCGAGCGCCGGCCAGACCGCGCGATGCGCGTCGATCAGCACGCCCCCGGGAATCTCGTCAAGCATCTGCGCGATCTGCGGATCGACCTCGTCTCCCCCGGTCGCGGCGGAAGCCGCAGCGGGGGTGGCTACCACGAGCAGGCCGGCGACGATCAGGGCCGAGAACACGGCACGGGGAGACCTCATCACAGAATCCCTTCGATGTCCCAGAGCTGGTACGAGATGATGGCGCCCGCGGCGAACGCCTCGTTGTCGAGGAGGTTGGTGCGCTCGACACCGACGATGCGCCCGGTATCGGCGGAGAGCAGGACGACATCGCTCGAGGTGCCGTCCGGTGACGGGACGCGCAGCGCGGTCACGGGTCGCTCCAGTCGATCGATCGAGGTGCCCAGCGCCTCGACCCCCGGCACCTGCTCCAGGATGCCGAGCATCTCGGACTCCTGGGCGTTCGTGAGCGTCCACTGCCCCTTGGCCGAGCTGATCGCGGCGACGACGTCGAAGCCGGTCGGATCGCTCGGCAGCCAGTAGGCCTCGAGCACCGCCCGCATGTTCTCCGGCGTGGCAGCGGGCATGTCGACGATGGGGGCGGCGAACTCGCCCGGCGCCATGTCGAGCTCCCACGCGACCTCGCCGCTGCTCGAGATCTCGGAGCCGACGTTCGCGGCGGCATCCGCGGGATCGTAAGGCACGCCCTCGATCGCGACCGTTCGCCCGGACAGATCCGGGTTCCAGGTCGTCGTCACGAGCTGCGGCACGACCTCGGTCTCGCGGGTGCCCATGTCCACCGCGAACGACCACGATGCGGACTGAACGGCGCGTTCCGCTCCGGCGGGTCCGTCGCTCGTCGCGAGGGCGGCCTGCGCGTCGTCGAGAATCTGAGCGGCCGTTCCGCCGGCATCGAACTCGAGCGGGAGGGGTGTGCCGGCCACGGCCGCGTTCTGCGGAACCATGACGGCGACCGCGACGACGGCGGATGCCGCGGCGACGGTGAGCCCCGACGCCCATCCGGCGACGACCGCGCGGTGCTGGCGCGGGGCGCGCGTATCGCGCAGGATCCGATCCCGCAACGCGATGGCTCGCAGGTCGGGTGCGGATTCCCGCGGTGTGCGCGCCGGGTCGGCGTCGGTGAGCACGCGCTCGAGCAGAGCACTGTCAGTCATCGACGATCACCCCCTCCGATCTCAGCGCTTCGCGCACGTGTTCCTGTGCGCGAAGCAACGTCTTGCGCACACGGGCCACGGAGATCCGCGCGAGTTCGGCGATCTCCCCCACCGACAACCCATCCCAGTACGTGAGCACGATGATACGCCTCTCGCGGGCCGGGAGTACAGAGAGAGCACGCAGAACGGCCGCCTGCTCGGTCGCATCCGCCTCGTCGCGCGGACCGCGGATCCCCTCGTGCACCGCTGCCGCCGTGCTCGACCGGGTGCTCGCGGCGTGCGAGCGCGCGCGCAGCGCACGATCGGCGGCGCGCAGGAGCCACACGCGCCCCATCGGCTTGCGCGGATTCAGTCGCGCCCAGGCCGTCACGAAGACCTCCGAGACGATCTGGGTCACCTCGCCGTCATCGACGACGACGCCTTCGATGTGGTGACGAATCGCCGCCCAGTGGGCGTCGAAGACCGTGGAGAAGACCTCGTCCCGCAGCGATTTCGGGTCGTCGCTGCCGGTGATCATGCGCTCGGGGGTGGCGGTCCCGCGTACGCCGCCTGAGTCCCTCGGGAAGTCATGTCAGAACCCGAGCCGGCCCAGCTGCTTCGGGTCGCGCTGCCACTCCTTCGCGACCTTCACGTGGAGGGCGAGGAACACGCGGGTGCCGAGGAGCTGCTCGACCTGCGCGCGGGCGCGCGCACCCACGTCACGCAGGCGCTTGCCCTTGTGCCCGATGATGATCGCCTTCTGACTGTCTCGCTCGACGATGATCGATGCGTGCACATCGGTGAGGTCGCTGCCCTCACGCGGGGCCACCTCGTCGACGACCACCGCGATCGAGTGCGGCAGTTCATCGCGCACGCCCTCGAGCGCGGCCTCGCGGATGTACTCCGCGATCCGGTCGTCCTGCGACTCGTCGGTCGTGATGCCCTCGGGGTACAGTGCCGGCCCCGTGGGCATGAGGGCCAGGATCTGATCCGAGAGCACGTCGAGCTGATCGCGCGTGAGCGCCGAGAGCGGGACCACAGCCGCCCAGTCCTCGCGCAGCGCATCGACCTCGAGAAGGCGCTCGGTGATCTCGTCGCGTCCCGCGGCATCCGTCTTCGTGACGATCGCGACCTTCTTCGCGCGCGGGTATCCGTCGAGCGAGGCGGCGATCCGCCGATCGCCCGGGCCGATCTTCTCGGTGGCCGGGACGCAGAAGCCGATCACGTCGACGTCGCCGAGCACCTGCTCGACGAGATCGTTCAGACGCTCGCCGAGGAGCGTCCGCGGCTTGTGGATGCCGGGGGTGTCGACGATCACGAGCTGGCCGTCGGGGCGGTTGAGGATGCCGCGGATCGCGCGCCGGGTCGTCTGCGGCTTCTCGCTGGTGATCGCGATCTTCTCGCCGACCAGGGCGTTCGTGAGAGTCGACTTCCCGACGTTCGGTCGGCCGACGAAGGTCACGAACCCGCTTCGGTTCTGCTCAGTCATCGTGTCGTTCTCCTTCGTCGTCCGCAGCTTCCTCGCCACGCGCTGCTCTCTCCACGAACACCGTGGCGATCCCTCTGCCGCGTCCTCGGGACGCGCCGCCCGTCAGGACCAGCCCGTCGACGACGGCCGTCGCACCGGGCTGCGGAACCTGCCCGAGCGCCTTGCCGAGGAGGCCGCCGATCGAGTCGACGTCCTCGTCCTCCAGTTCGAGCCCGAACAGATCGCCCACGTCCTCGAGCGAGAGGCGGGAGCTCACGCGGTAGCGCCCGTCGCCCAGGTCGAAGAATTCGGCGGATACCCGATCGTACTCGTCCGATATCTCGCCGACGAGTTCCTCGATGAGGTCCTCGAGCGTCACGAGTCCCGAGATCCCGCCGTGCTCGTCGATCACCAGGCAGACGTGCACCGCATCGCGCTTCATCTGCTGCAGGAGCGTCTCGGCGCGCATCGACTCGGGAACGAAGGTCGCAGGCCGCGAGATGGGGCGGATGAACGCTCCGCGCCAGGCACCCTCGTCACGGTAGGCGAACTGCACGAGGTCCTTGAGGTAGAGCACACCCACGACGTCGTCCGCCTCGTCGTCGACCACGGGCATGCGCGACACCCCTCGGTTGAGGAAGAGTTCCATCGCCTCGCTGGTCGACGCCGTGGCATCGACGGTGACCATCTCGGTGCGCGGCACCATGACGGCGCGCACGAACTGGTCGGTGAAATCGAACACGGAGTGGATGAGGTCGCGGTCGTCGGCCTCGATGAGGTCGTTCGACGCCGCCTCGTCGACCATGCTGAGCAGTTGCTCCTCGGACGAGAAGGAGCTGCGTCCGGCGCCCGGCGTCACGCGGTTGCCGAGGAGGACGAGCCCCTGCGCGATCGGGCCCAGGATGATGCGCAGGCCGCGCACGATCGGAGCGTTCGCACGCAGCAGACCGTCGGCGCGGTGACGTCCGACCGTGCGCGGGCTCGCACCGACCAGCACGAACGTGATGCCGGTCATGAGCACGGCGGCGGCGAGCATCGCCCACCAGATGTTGTCGAACAGCGAGGTGAACGCGACCGTGACGAGCACGGCCGCCGTCACCTCGGCGAGCACGCGGATGAAGGCGACGGAGTTGACGTGGGCGTCGGGATCGGCGGCGATGCGCGCGAGCTGAGCGGCGTTGCGCCCCTCGGTGCCCATCTCCTCGAGGTCGGCGCGCGACCGCACGCTGAACGCGGCGTCGATCGCCGACATCAAGCCGCCGAAGGCGACGAGGAGGACGGCGGCGGCGAGGAGGGAGACGGCGACGAGCGTCATCGCCGACGCTCGGCCGCGGCGAAGCTCTGGATGAGCTCCTTCTGCAGGCCGAACATCTCACGCTCCTCATCGGGCTCGGCGTGGTCGTAGCCGAGCAGGTGGAGCAGGCCGTGCGTGGTGAGCAGGATGAGCTCGTCCATCAGGGTGTGCCCGGCGGCCTGGGCCTGCGTCTCGGCGACCTGCGGGCAGAGCACGATGTCTCCGAGCAGACCGGGAGCGGTCGGACGGTCCTCGGTGCCGGGGCGCAGTTCGTCCATCGGGAAGCTGAGCACATCGGTGGGACCGGGCTCGTCCATCCACTGCACGTGCAGCGCTTCCATGGCGCCCTCGTCGACGAGGACGATCGCGACCTCGGCATCCGCACTCACGTGCAGTTGAGCGAGGTTGTGGTCGGTCAACCGCTGCAGCACGGTCTCGTCGACGTCGATCGCCGACTCGTTGTTGATCTCGATCATGAGAGTCCTCGTTTCGGCATGCGGTCACGGGGACCGGGTCGTTGCGCGCCACGTCGATCGGCGCGGTTCGCGAACTCGGCGGCCTGCTCGCGCTCGAACCGCTGCGCCGTGCGCTTCTCGTCGTACTCGCTGTAGGCGTCGACGATGCGGCCGACGAGCGAGTGGCGCACCACGTCGTCGCTGGTCAGTCGGGAGAAATGGATGTCGTCGATGTCGCCGAGCACGCGGGTCACCATGCGCAGACCGGACGAGCCCTGCGGGAGGTCGACCTGGGTGATGTCGCCGGTGACGACCATCTTCGTGCCGAACCCGAGACGCGTCAGGAACATCTTCATCTGCTCGGGGGTGGTGTTCTGCGCCTCGTCGAGCACCACGAACGAGTCGTTGAGCGTGCGACCGCGCATGTAGGCGAGCGGCGCGACCTCGATCGTTCCCGTGGCCATGAGCCGCGGTACGATCTCCGGGTCCATCATCTCGTTGAGCGCGTCGTAGAGCGGTCGCAGGTAGGGGTCGATCTTGTCGGTCAGGGTGCCGGGCAGGAAGCCCAGGCGCTCGCCCGCCTCGACGGCGGGGCGGGTGAGGATGATCCGCGTGACCTCCTTGCGCTGCAGTGCCTGCACCGCTTTGGCCATCGCCAGGTAGGTCTTGCCCGTTCCGGCGGGACCGATGCCGAAGACGATCGTGTTCTCCTCGATCGCGTCGACGTACTCCTTCTGACCGAGAGTCTTCGGGCGGATGACCTTGCCGCGGGTCGACAGGATCGCCTCGCCGAGCACCTCGCTCGGACGAGGTCCCCCGTCGCGGAGCATCCGGGCGGAGCTGGTGACGTCGCTCGGAGCCAGATCGGCGCCGCCCCGGGTCATCTGGAGCAGCTCCTCGACGAGCGTCTTCGCCGCGGCGACCGCCGATGCCGAACCGCTGAGCGTGATCTCGTTGCCGCGCACGAGGACCTGCACATCGCGGTGCTCCTTCTCGAGCATCCGCAGGAGCCGGTCCTGCGGACCGAGCAGCTGCACCATCGCGACGCCGTCGGCGTAGATCTTCTCGACGGACTCCGGAGCGGATGCTCCGCTGCGGCGTTCCGGGATCTCAGGACTCTGGTCGTGGTTTTCAGGCACCGACACTCTTCTCGTTCAGTCCCCCGCCCAGCACGTGGGCGTGGACGTGGAACACGGTCTGTCCGGCGTTCGTGCCGGAGTTGAAGACGAGGCGGTAGTCGCCGTCGTCGGTGTGCTGCGCGGCGAGTTCCTTCGCGAAGGAGACCATCTCGGCGAGCAGCGTCGGGTCGCCCGCCGCGATCTCGGCGACGTCGCGGTACTCCGCGGTCTTCGGGATCACCAGGAGGTGGACCGGCGCCTGGGGCGCGATGTCACGGATGGCGAACACGCGTTCGGTCTCACCGAGGACCTCTGCGGGGATCTCACCGTTCAGGATGCGCGTGAAGATCGAGGGTTCGCTCATGTTCCCAGTCTAGCGGCGGGGTCCGCCGGCACGGCGGTGCGCTCACCAGCGCCGGAGGGCGACGGAGAGCACTGCGATCGCCGCGGGTCCGGCCGTCGAGGTGCGCAGCACCGTGTTTCCCAGCAGCACCCGCTCGGCGCCCGCCGCGGTCAACCGGGCGATCTCGTCGTCCGAGACGCCGCCCTCGGGTCCGACGACCAGCACGATGTCGCGGTCGTCCGCGGTGATCTCCGACAGCCGGGTCGTCGCCGACGGGTCGAGGATCAGCACGCGCTCCACGCTCGCACGGGTCGCCAGCTCCCCCGTGCTCGCGGGAGCCGCGACCTCGGGGACCCATGGCCGATGAGCCTGTTTGGCGGCCTCGCGAACGATCGTCGCCCACCGCTCACGGCCCTTCACGGCCTTGGGCCCCTCCCAGCGGGAGACGCTCCGGCTCGCCTGCCAAGGCACGATCTCGTCGACGCCCAGCTCGCAGGCGGCCTGCACCGCGAGCTCGTCGCGGTCACCCTTCGCGAGCGCCTGCGCGAGGACGATGCGCGGGGTCGGCGACGGGTGCACGGCCCGATCGGAGATCCGCGCGTCCACTCGTGCGGGAGCGACCTCCTCGGCGACGCCCTGGAGCCAGACGCCCCGACCGTCGCCGATCGTGACCTGCTCCCCCACACGGAGGCGACGGACGACCGCCGCATGCTTCGCCTCGGCACCGGTCAGCGACACGAGGTCGCCGGGCTCGGCATCCGACGACGTTTCGACGAGGAAATGCAGCGCCATGGCTCAGTGCGTGCGGAAGCGGTCGCGGAGCTTGGAGAAGAGACCCTGCTGGAACTGCGCCAGCTGGGGCCCCGGAGCCTTCGCCTTCTTCGCGAAGTCCTCGATGAGCGCCCGCTGCGCGGAGTCGAGCTTGGTCGGAGTCACCACCTGCACGCCGACGCGCAGGTCACCCCGCTGCGAACCGCGCAGCGGCGTGATGCCGCGTCCCTTGATCGTGAGCACGTCGCCGGACTGCACGCCCGCGCGCACCTCGAGATCCACCGCACCGTCGAGGCCCTGGATCGAGGTCTCGGTGCCGAGGATCGCATCGGTCATCGACACCTCGAGCGTCGCGAGCAGGTCGTCTCCGTCACGGCTGAACGCCGCGTGCGGGTTGACCGTGACCTCGACGTACAGGTCGCCGTTCGGGCCGCCGGCCTTACCGACCTCACCGGAGCCGGGCAGCTGCAGGCGCAGGCCGGTCTCGACGCCGGCGGGGATGTCGAGCGAGACGGTACGACGAGAGCGCACGCGCCCCTGACCGCCGCAGGTACCGCACGGGTACGGGATGGTCGTGCCGTAGCCCTCGCACGTGCCGCAGGGCTGCGAGGTGACGACGTTGCCGAGCAGGCTGCGCACCGTGCGCTGGACGTGTCCGGAGCCGCCGCAGATGTCGCAGGTGACGGGCGACGTGCCCTCCTGGCAGCAGGAACCCTGGCATGTCTCGCAGAGCACAGCGGTGTCGACCTCGATGTCGCGATGCGCACCGAAGACGACGTCGCCGAGGTCGAGGGTGACCCGCACCAGCGCGTCCTGCCCCCGTTCGCGGCGGGAACGCGGGCGCGCACGCCCTCCACCCTGTCCCGCGCCGAAGAACGTCTCGAAGATGTCGCCGAAGCCGCCGAAACCTCCGCCGAAGTTCCCGGCCGCGCCGTCTCCCCCGCCCATGTCGTAGCGGCGGCGGGAATCGTCGTCGCTGAGCACGTCGTACGCGTGCGTGACGAGCTTGAACTTCTCCGCCGCGTCCTCGCCCGGATTCACATCCGGGTGCAGCTGACGCGCGAGGCGCCGATACGCCTTCTTGATCTCGTCGGTGGAAGCGTCCCGGGACACCCCGAGAACCTCATAGTGGTCCGCCACGATCGCCTTTCTGCGTTGTTCTTCGTCGACGGCCGCTCAGCGGCTCGTCTCGTCTTCGTCGAGCATCCGCGTCAGGTAACGGGCCACGGCCCGCGCCGCCGCGAGATTGCTCGGATAGTCCATGCGCGTCGGCCCCATCACGCCGACCCGCGCCGTGCCGCTGGGGGCGGCGTAGTTGCTCGCGACGATCGACGCCTCGCCCAGCCCGAACGGGGCGTTCTCGGTGCCGATGCTGGCCGCGAGGCCGTGCTCGTCGGTGACCATCTCGCTCATGAGCCGCAGGAGCGTCACCTGCTCCTCGATCGCCTCGAGCAGCGGATGGATGCTTCCGCGGAAGTCCTGCTCGCGACGCGCGAGCGTCGCGGCCCCCGCCATCACCAGGCGCTCCTGACGGAACGTACCCAGCTCGTCGACGATCACGGTGGCGAGAGCCCGCAGTGCGGCATCGCCGGGAGCGGCCTCGGGCGCCGCCAGCAGCGTCTGCAGACGGTCGGCCGCGTCACTGACGGCCTGCCCCGTGAGCAGGGCGGAGAGCCGAGCGCGGAGCATGATCGTGTCACCCTCGTCGATCTCGATCGGCAACGGGGCCATCCGTTGCGAGACCCCGCCGGCGTCGGTGACGAGCACGACGAGCATGCGGGTCGGGGCGAGCGGCACGAGTTCGATGTGGGTGAGGTGCGCACGGGCGAACGACGGGTACTGCGCGAGCGCGACCTGACCCGTCAGCTGGGTCAGCACGCGCACGGTGCGCACCATCAGGTCGTCGAGATCGCTCGGCGCCGCCAGGAACGACTCGATCGCCGTTCGCTGAGCGGACGAGAGCGGGCGCAGCTGGGCGAGATGATTGACGAAGACGCGGTACCCCTTGTCGGTGGGCACGCGGCCCGACGAGGTGTGCGGCGCGGTGATGAGCTCCTCGTCCTCGAGGAGCGCCATGTCGTTGCGGATCGTGGCTGCGGAGACCCCGAAGGAGTGGCGGTCCACGATGGAACGGCTGCCGACGGGTTCGTGGGTCTCGACGTAGTCCTGCACGATCGCGCGGAGAACCTGGAGTCCTCGCTCTGTGACCATCGCCCTTCCCTTCCGTTGGCACTCGGACGTTCAGAGTGCCAATCCTACCCCGCCCGCGGCTCGTCTCGTCGGAGGTCGGGGCTCCGCCCTAGGATGACGACCATGACCGCCCCCACCGCCGAGCTGTCCACCGGAATCGTCGAGGGATCGAGCGAGGGCGGGGCATCCCGGTTCCTCGGCATCCCCTACGCCGCCCCGCCCTTCGGCGAGAACCGGTTCCGGGAACCGCGGCCGGCGACTCCGTGGACCGGCGTGCGTCCCGCCACGGCCTTCGGGCCCACGGCCCCGCAGTCGCCGTATCCCGGCGCGATCGGCGAGCTGCTCGGATCGGTCAGGATCGACGGTGACGACATCCTGACCGCCAACGTCTGGGCGCCGACGGATGCCGAGCGCGCCCCGGTGCTGCTGTGGATCCACGGCGGAGCGCTCGAGCGCGGCACCGCGGCGCTTCCGCTCTACGACGGGGGCGGCTTCGCCGCCGCAGGGATCGTCTTCGTGTCGATCAACTACCGCCTCGGCTCGGAGGGTTTCTCGGTGCTCGACGACGCTCCGCGCAATCTCGGCCTCCGGGACGCGGCCGCAGCTCTCGAGTGGGTGCATCGCGAGATCGGCGCGTTCGGCGGCGACCCCGCACGCATCACCCTCATGGGCGAATCGGCCGGAGGCGCGATCGTCGCGGGCCTTCTCGCGCGCGACGGCTCCCGCGCCCTCGTCGCGCGCGCGATCATCGAGTCCGGTCCGTTGGAGGCGCAGCCGCCGCAGAAGGCGGGGCGGGTGACCGCGGCTCTCGCGAAGCGGCTCGGCATCCGCGCCGATCGTGCGTCGTTCGCGTCCGTCCCTCCCGAGAAGCTGCTCGAGGCGCGTCGCGCGCAGTCCGCGGGTTCGTCGCCGCTGGGTGGAGCGCCGGGGTTCCAATTCGCGATCGATCCCGACAGCCTTCCGCGCTCGCCTCACGAGGTCCTGCCGACCATCGACACGCCGCTGCTCATCGGCAGCAACACCGATGAGTACCGGCTCTGGTTCACACCCGAGACCCTCGCCGAGATCCGCCCGCTCAAGCTCTTCATCGCCCGTCTGGCCCTGGGAATCCCGCGCCGAGCCGTATCGGAGTACCGGAAGGCGTTCCCGGAGGCCTCCACCGGCGAGATCTTCGGACAGTTGGCGACCGACGTGATGCTGCGCGCGCCACTCTCGCGCGCGGCGCGCGCACGCCCCGCGCTCACCTTCGTCTACGAGTTCGCGTGGCCGAGCCCGGTGCGCGACCTGCGTGCCGCGCACGCTCTCGAGCTCGGATTCGTCTTCGATCGTCTGGCGGATGCCGAGGCGCAGCGCCTCGCGGGCGCCGACGCACCCCAGGCTCTCGCCGACGAGATGCACGCCGCCTGGATCTCGTTCGTCACGACAGGTTCACCCGGCTGGGCGGCGTACGGCGCCGACCGCACGACACGGGTGTTCGACACGACGAGCGGCACGCTCCCCCAGCGGCGCACCGCCGGAATGGATCTGCTCCCGGCCCGGAGCTGACCGCCTCGGTCCCGCGTCAGTCGGTGAGCTCGCGCACGACGGCATCGGCCAGGAGCCGTCCGCGCAGCGTCAACTGCACCCGACCCTGCACCGCGGCGCGGGCGTCGACGAGGCCGTCGGCGATGAGACCCGCGACGTTCGCGCGATTGCCGGCCGGCAGGTCGGCCACCGCGATGCCCTCGACGAGGCGGCTCTGGAGCAGCACCCGTTCGAGCATCCGCGCACCCTCGTCCGGGCGCTCGGTGCCGGCCGCCGGAGAATCGGATGCCGAAAGCCGCTGCGCGTACGCCGCCGGATGCTTGACGTTCCACCAGCGGAGTCCGGCGACGTGGCTGTGCGCACCCGGCCCGAAGCCCCACCAGTCGCTCCCCCGCCAGTAGGCGAGGTTGTGACGCGAGCGCTGCGCGTCACTGCGGGCCCAATTGCTCACCTCGTACCACTCGAAGCCCGCCGCGGCGAGGCGGCGATCGGCCAGCTCGTACATGTCGGCCTGCAGATCGTCGTCGGGCGTCGGCACCTCGCCGCGCCGGATCTGCCGGGCGAGCTTCGTGCCGTCCTCGATGATGAGCGCGTACGCCGAGACGTGGTCGGAGTCGAGTTCGAGGGCCGCATCCAGCGACGCCTCCCAGTCGGCGAGGGACTCGCCCGGCGCGCCGTAGATCAGATCGATGCTGACCGCGAGCCCGGCTTCCTTCGCCGCGGCGACGGCCGTGCGCACGTTGTCGGGGTCGTGCGTGCGGTCGAGCGCGGCGAGCACGTGCGGCACCGCCGACTGCATGCCGATCGAGAGACGCGTCACGCCGGCATCCGCGAGCGTGCGGGCGACCTCCGGCGTGACGGTGTCGGGGTTGGCCTCGACCGTGACCTCCGCGCCCTCGGCGAGGCCGAAGGCCGAGACCGCGGCGCCGAGCATCAGCGCGAGATCGCCGGCGGGGAGCAGCGTGGGTGTTCCCCCGCCGAAGAAGACCGTGTCCATCGGGCGCAGCGCACCCGCTTCGTCGAGCACGTTTCGCGCGAGATCGATCTCGGCGAGCAGCGTGGAGGCGTAGTCCTCCTGACGGGCGCCGCGCAGTTCGCTCGAGGTGTAGGTGTTGAAGTCGCAGTATCCGCACCGCACGCGGCAGAACGGGATGTGGAGGTACGCCGAGAAGGGAACCGAGGGATCGATCGGCAAATCGGCCGGCAGGCGGCCGTCGGACGGTGCGGGATCGCCGAGAGGAAGGGGCCCCGCCATCAGAGGGGGGTCGCGTAGAGCGGGGAGATCGCCCGGAGATAGCGGGCGAAGAGCTCGCGACGGCGACGCTTCACGAGCGGCGGCACCGTGCGGTAGAGCAGGGAGTTGGGGGCGTCGAACGCGCGCACCGTGAACCAAACCTCGTCGTTGTCCTCGCGCCAGTCGACGTCGAAGGACTCCTCGCCGCTGACGACCGAGCCACCGACCGTGCCGAGCACGAAACCGATGCGTCGAGCCTCCTCGGTGACCGAGATCACACGCAACTCGGCATCCGCGCGCATGCCCGACAGACGACCGCGCACGCGTAGCGTCATGCCCGGGCCCACGAACGGAGTCCCTTCGGCATCGTAACGGGGCTCGACGTCGCGCTTGCTGGGGGCGATCGGGTTGCCCTCGGCATCGAAGCTCACGCCCGCGTACGCCGGGCCGGGCGCGGGGCGCACGTCTTCGATCGCGAGGCCGGCCGCGCGCTGTGCCGTCCACGACAGCAGAGCTTCGCCGGCGGTCTGGAACCGCTCCGCTCCGGATCCGATCCGCCAGGACTCCTCCGCCGGGAAGCTGCGCTCCGGCGGGTACTGCATCAGATCGGGCGCGTGGGTGGCACCCACGGCCGCATAGTCCACCGTGTCGTCTCGGAAGTTCCCGCGCCGCATGAGATCCAGCCTACTGGCGGTTGCCTGGACGAACACCCCACTCGCGCGCCTCGGCGGCGACGATGCGGGTGTACCGCGCGTGGGTGCGGCGCTGGATCAGCCTCAGCGCGGGCGACAGCAACCACCACACGAGGGTCGCGGGGCGCGAGATCGAACGGGCGGTGAACACGCCGTCGTCGAGCACGAACGATTCCTCTCCGTAGATCGGATGCCCCGGGCGCGTCTCGTACCCGAAACCCCGCTCATCCGCCCACACCACCCGGATCGGTTCGGAGAATCGGATGCCGAACACGCGCTTGGCCAGCACACCCTCGGCGTTCGCGACCGGCGAGGACGCCGGGCCGTCGAAACCCGCACGACGCTTGAACTCCCAGGAGCGGATCAGCGTGCGCACGGCACCCTGAGCCTCCGGAGCAACCGCAACGCTGCGCTCGGACAGGTGCATCCCCGCCGGCACGTCGACGATCGGATGCCGCGTCACCCCGCGCATGTACGGCGGGAGCGGCCTCACTACTTCTTGTCCTTGCCCTCGACGTCGCCCGACAGCGCGGCGATGAACGCCTCCTGGGGGACCTCGACGCGGCCGACCATCTTCATGCGCTTCTTGCCCTCCTTCTGCTTCTCGAGGAGCTTGCGCTTGCGGGTGATGTCACCGCCGTAGCACTTGGCGAGCACGTCCTTGCGGATGGCGCGGATCGTCTCGCGAGCGATGATGCGTGCACCGATCGCCGCCTGGATCGGCACCTCGAACTGCTGGCGAGGGATGAGCTTGCGCAGACGCTCGGCCATCATGGTGCCGTAGGCGTAGGCCTTGTCGCGGTGGACGATCGAGCTGAACGCGTCGACCTTCTCGCCCTGGAGCAGGATGTCGACCTTCACGAGGTCGGCCTCCTGCTGCCCCGCGGGCTCGTAGTCGAGCGAGGCATAGCCCTGCGTCTTGGACTTGAGCTGGTCGAAGAAGTCGAAGACGATCTCGCCGAGCGGCATCATGTAGCGCAGCTCGACGCGCTCCTCCGAGAAGTACTCCATGCCGAGCAGCGAGCCGCGACGCGACTGGCAGAGCTCCATGACCGTGCCGACGTAGTCCTTCGGGAGCAGGATCGCGGTCTTGACGATCGGTTCCGACACGGAGCCGATGCGGCCGTCGGGGTACTCGCTCGGGTTCGTGACCGTCACGGTCTCGCCGGTGTCGGAGGTCAGCACCTCGTAGATCACGCTCGGCGCCGTGGTGATGAGGTCGAGTCCGAACTCGCGCGAGAGCCGCTCGGTGATGATCTCGAGGTGCAGCAGGCCGAGGAAGCCGCAGCGGAAACCGAAACCGAGAGCCACCGACGTCTCCGGCTCGTACTGCAGGGAGGCATCCGAGAGCTTGAGTTTGTCGAGGGCTTCGCGGAGTTCGGCGTAGTCGCTGCCGTCGATGGGATAGATGCCCGAGAAGACCATGGGCTTGGGGTCGGTGTATCCGGACAGCGCGTCGGCCGCGGGCTTGCGTGCCGACGTGACGGTGTCGCCGACCTTCGACAGTCGCACATCCTTCACGCCCGTGATGAGGTACCCCACCTCGCCGACCCCGAGTCCCTTGGTCGGGATCGGCTCGGGGCTCGACACGCCGACTTCGAGCGCCTCGTGGTTCGCGCCGGTCGACATCATCTGGATGCGCTCGCGCGGCGACAGACTGCCGTCGACCATGCGGACGTAGGTGACGACGCCGCGGTAGGCGTCGTAGACGGAGTCGAAGATCATCGCGCGCGCCGGAGCATCCGCGTCACCCACCGGGGCAGGGATCTCCTTGACGAGTCGATCGAGCAGCGCCTCGACGCCGACGCCGGTCTTGCCGGAGACGCGGAGAACGTCTTCCGGCTTGCCGCCGATGAGCGAAGCGAGCTCCCTGGCGTACTTGTCGGGGTCGGCGGCCGGGAGGTCGATCTTGTTCAGCACCGGGATGATGTGCAGATCGTTCTCGAGCGCGAGGTAGAGGTTCGCGAGGGTCTGCGCCTCGATGCCCTGCGCCGCGTCGACGAGCAGGATCGCTCCCTCGCACGCGGCCAGCGAGCGGGAGACCTCGTACGTGAAGTCGACGTGGCCCGGGGTGTCGATCATGTTGAGCGCGAACGTCTCGCCCTCGATCTCCCACGGCATGCGCACGGCCTGGCTCTTGATCGTGATGCCGCGCTCACGCTCGATGTCCATGCGGTCCAGGTACTGAGCGCGCATGTCTCGGTCGGAGACGACACCGGTGATCTGCAGCATGCGGTCGGCGAGGGTCGACTTGCCGTGATCGATGTGCGCGATGATGCAGAAATTTCGGATCTGCGTCGCGGGCGTCGCGGCAGGCTGAAGCGGAGTGAGAGCGCGTGGGGACATGTTGCGTCGATTCTACGGTGAGGGAGGCCTAATGCCCGATTCCGCCGATCCGGTGGTAACGTCGCCCAGGTCTCCGGCGTGGAACCGAGTTCCACGGAGGAAACGACCCCGTAACATCTTTTTGGTATACCGGAACGTGCGAAGAGGCGCGTCCGGAGTGAAGCACATTGATCGGATCCGCAACGGTGATCCCGTTCGGCTCTGGTGAAGAGAGAGATACCGACCTTGATCAAGTACCTGCTGCGTCGAGCACTGGGCTGGCTGCTCATGATCGTCGTGGCGACCAATGTCACCTACTTCCTCGCCTGGTCCTTCCTGGACCCGCGGAGCAACTACGTGGGTCGCCGACCTCCACTCTCCCCGGATGAAGTCACTCGAATGCTCGAGCCACTGAATCTCAGCGACACGGTTCCACTGGTCGAGCGGTGGTGGACGTGGTTCAGCGGGATCCTCTTCCGCTGGGACTGGGGCCAGAGTCCGGTCGGTCAGTCTGTGAACGACCAGATCGCGTATCGGGCACTGATCTCGGGAGAGCTCGTGATCGGCGCGACCATCCTCGGCGCCGTCCTGGGAATCGGCCTCGGTGTCTATACGGCTTCGCGCCAGTACAAGCTGGGCGACCGCATCGGTCAGGCCACCTCGATCATCACGATGAACGTCCCCATCGTCGTGGCCGCGCTCGGCATCGTTCTCTTGGCGATCGCCTTCAACGAGTGGGTCGGCGTCCGAGTCTTCTACGTCACGGGGGCGGGCGGCAAAGACGTGGACGGATTCTTGCCCTTCATCGTCGACAAGCTCCAGCACCTCACCCTTCCGACGATCGCGCTGGTGTTCACCGGATACGCGAGCTATCACCTTCTGCAGCGCTCCCTCCTCCTCGACAACATCAAGGCGGATTACGTGCGCACGGCCCGCGCCAAGGGCCTCACCAAACAGCAGGCCATCCGCAAGCACGCGCTGCGCCCTTCCCTGATCCCGGTCGCCACGCAGCTGGCCTTCACGATTCCGACGGTGTTCACCGGCGCCATCCTCACCGAGACGATCTTCGGTTGGAACGGGATGGGAAAGTACTTCGTCGACACGATCAGCAAGAACGACGTGCATGGTGTTGTGGCCATCGCCGCCTTCGGCGCCGTCCTCACCGCCATCGGTGCGGTCCTGGCGGATATCGCTGTCGTGGTCCTCGATCCTCGAGTGAGAGTGAGTTGACATGAGCACCGAAATGATCGACCCGACACTGCACCCGGAGTCCGAAGTCTCTGCCCCCGTCATCGCACAGCGGAAGCGCACCTCGGTGTTCGGGCTGTACTACCGCCGGTTCGTGCGCAATCGTCCAGCGGTCGTCGGCGTCTTCATCTTCATCGCACTCGTTCTCTTCGCCATCATCGGCCCGCTGGTGGCGAAGTACGACCACATTTTCCTCGACTTCCTGAACCTCGGTACTGGCCCCTCCGCCGAGCACTGGTTCGGCACCACCCCCGCCGGGAACGATCTGTTCGCGCAGGTGTCGATCGGCCTGCAACGCTCGCTCATGATCGCGCTCACGGTTTCCGTCGGAACAACCGCGCTCTCGGCGATCGTCGGCACGGCGGCGGCATACTTCGGCGGCGCTCTCGAGCGATCGACTCTTCTGGTGATCCACTTCCTGATGGTCATTCCGACGTTCCTCATCCTCGCCCTCGTCTCCAACACCGCGGGCGGTGACTGGCGGGTCATCGCACTCGCCCTGATCTTCGTCGGATGGTTCTTCCAGGCGCGAGTCATCTGGACGATGGCGCTCTCGTTGCGCGAGCGCGAGTACGTGCACGCGGCACGCTATATGGGCGTGCGGGGCATGAAGATCGTGTTCCGTCATCTGCTGCCCAACATCGGTTCACTGCTCGTGATCAACTTCACGTTGGGCGTCGTGGCCGCCGTGATGACCGAAACCGGGCTGTCCTTCATCGGCTTCGGCGTGAAGATCCCGGATGTCTCGCTCGGATCCCTGATCGGCAGCGGCGCCAACACCATCACCAGCGCTCCCTGGGTGTTCTACTTCCCCGCGGCCGCTCTGACTCTGCTCACCGTATCGATGGCGCTCGTCGCCGACGGTCTACGGGACGCCCTCGATCCCACTTCGGCGGCTGGAGGCCGCGCATGAGTATCACTACCGCATCCACCGTCCTGTCCGTGCGCGACCTCCGAGTCAGCTTCCCCTCCGAGGCCGGACGGGTCGACGCCGTCCGAGGAGTGTCCTTCGATCTGGAGGCGGGCAAGACCCTCGGAATCGTCGGCGAGTCGGGGTCGGGAAAGTCCGTGACCTCACTCGCCATCATGGGACTGCTCGACGAGAACGCGAAGGTCACCGGCTCTGTCGTGTTCGACGGTCAAGAGCTCCTCGGCAAGACCGACAAGCAGATGTCGATGATCCGCGGCAACGGCATGACGATGGTCTTTCAGGACCCGCTCACGTCGCTCACCCCGGTCTTCACCATCGGGGACCAGCTGATCGAAGCCCTCACGGTGCACCGCAAACTCGCCAAGAAGGACGCCTGGGAGCGCTCGGTCGAGCTCCTCGCTCTCGTCGGCATCCCCGAGCCGGAGAAGCGCATGAAGGCGTTCCCCCATGAGTTCTCCGGGGGTATGCGCCAACGCGTCGTGATCGCCATCGCCATGGCCAACAATCCGAAGCTCATCATCTGCGACGAGCCGACCACCGCACTCGACGTCACGATCCAGGCCCAGATCCTCGAGTTGATCGAGAAGGCGCAGAGCGAGACCGGTGCAGCGGTCATCATGATCACTCACGATATGGGGGTCGTGGCTCGGACGGCCGACGACGTCATCGTGATGTATGCGGGCAAGCCCGTCGAGCAAGCCGAGGCCCGGGAACTCTTCCATCACACGCGGATGCCGTACTCGATCGGCCTACTGGGCGCGATCCCCCGCGTCGACAAGTCGGAGAAGCAGCCCCTGGTCCCCATCAAGGGCAACCCGCCGCTGCTGATCGATCTCCCCGACGCCTGCCCGTTCGCTGACCGCTGCCCGATCGTCATCGACGCGTGCCGGAAGAGGGAGCCGGAGCTGCTGCCTGTATCGGCCGATTCCGCGGCGACACACAGCGCGGCCTGCATCCGGTCGCAGGAGATCGAAGACGGTGGCCTGATCGGCGGCATACCCGTGTATCCGATCCCGGTGATCCCCGAGAGCGATCTCACGCGCACGCCCCGTGAAGATCGTCCGATCACGCTCGAGGTCCGCAACATGACCAAGACCTTCCCCCTGATGAAGGGCGCTCTCTTCAAGCGCAAGGTCGGCGAAGTGCACGCGGTGAAGGGCATCAGCTTCGACGTGCGCGAGGGCGAGACCATGGCCATCGTCGGCGAATCCGGCTCCGGCAAGACGACGACTCTGCTGCAGATCATGGACTTCGAGCGACAGAGCGATGGCGACATCGTGATCGCGGGCACGAGTGTCGACGACATCAGCAGCGGGCGCCAGGAGCGCGCGCTCCGTCGCGACATCCAGATCGTGTTCCAGGACCCGATGGCCGCACTCGACCCGCGCATGACGGTCGCCGACATCATCGCCGAGCCGATGACCGCGATCGGCACCTCCCGTTCGGATGCGCACGTCCGTGTGCAAGAGCTCATGGCTCTCGTCGGACTCGACCCCGCACACCTCGATCGTTTCCCGAGCGCCTTCTCCGGTGGGCAGCGACAGCGAATCGGAATCGCTCGGGCGCTGTCGACCAATCCCAAGATCGTCGTGCTCGACGAGCCGGTCTCGGCACTCGACGTCTCGATCCAGGCCGGTGTGATCAACCTGCTCGACGAGCTCAAGGTCAAACTCGGCCTGTCCTACCTCTTCGTGGCGCACGACCTGTCCGTGGTCCGGCACATCGCCGACCGGGTTGCCGTGATGTATCTCGGCGAGTTCGTCGAGCACGGCGATGTCGACGACGTGTTCGACCACCCACAGCATCCCTATACTCAGGCGCTTCTGTCAGCGATCCCGGTTCCGGACCCCGATGTCGAGCGCACGCGGCAGCGGGTCGTGTTCGACGCGAAGACCATGACCACTCAGCCGCTTCTCTCCTGACCGGCGCTCCGGTAACGGTTAAGCCCCATTCACCGACAGACCCGAGCCATCCGGACAGAAGCGAACTAACCTCCCCTTTATGACACGCCGAAAGGCGAAAGGAGCACCATGAAAACCACCACGAAGCTGACGGGCATCATCGCCCTCGGCGGCGCTCTCGCACTCGTGATCAGCGGATGTGCGGCGGGCGGAGACAACGGCGGCGCCGACGGCGGCAACACGCCTCAGGAGACCAAGCAGGCGGACTACAACCCGCAGCCCCGTGAGAACCTGCAGGAGGGCGGCGAGGTGAACTTCGGTATCAACGAGGTCACGCCGCAGATGAACCCCTTCAACGGCAACGCCAGCGCCGACACGACGCGCCTCGCGCAGTGGTACAACCCCCAGGTGTTCCTGATGACGCCTGAGGGCGACGTCTCCGCGAACCCGGCGTACCTGGACGCGTGGGACATCACCACCGAGAACGGCAAGACGACCATCACGATGAAGGTCAACGAGAAGGCGGTCTGGAACGACGGCACGCCGATCGACTACACCGCGTTCGAGACCACGTGGAAGGCCAACAGCGGCGAGGACGAGGCGTACGAGACGAGCTCGACCGACGGATACAAGGAGATCGAGTCGGTCACGAAGGGCGCCACGGACAAGGACGTCATCGTCACCTTCAAGGGCGAGTTCGCGTGGCCCAAGATGCCGTTCCTCAACGGCATCCTGAACCCCGCTGTCAACTCGCCCGAGGTGTTCAACACCGCGTACATCGAGAACGCGCACCCGGAGTGGGGCGCCGGCCCCTACAAGCTCACCGAGTACGACGTGAACGGTCAGCGGGTGACCTTCGAGCCGAACGAGAAGTGGTGGGGTGACAAGCCGCTGCTCGACAAGGTGACGTACACCGGCCTGGACGCCGCAGCGTCGATCAACGCTTTCAAGAACGGCGAGATCGACATGGTCGGCACCAACACCAAGGACCGCCTCGCGCAGGTGGCGGACATGGAGGACGTCGTCACGTACCGCTCGCAGCAGACCGCGAAGACGATCGTCATCCTCGACGCCGAGAAGCCTCAGCTGCAGGACCTCGATGTCCGCGAGGCGTTCTTCATGGCGATCGACATCGACCAGCAGAAGCAGATCGCATGGAACGGCCTCGATTACGAGGAGGCGCCGGCAGGCTCGCTCAACATGTACGACTTCCAGGACGGCTACAAGGACTCGTTCGCCGAGGCGGGCCTGAAGTTCGATGTCGACGGCGCCAAGAAGCTGCTCGACGACGCCGGGTGGACCGAAGGTGAAGACGGCATCCGCGAGAAGGACGGCGTGAAGCTCGAAATCGTCTACCCCATCCACAGCGACGACCCGACGATCGAGGCGCTCGCCAAGGCACTGCAGCAGCAGGAGAAGGCCGTCGGTATCGACCTGCAGATCGAGAAGCGCTCCCCCGCGGACTTCTCGACCGACTTCAGCACGAAGAACTGGGACGCGTTCTCCCTGCGCTTCACGGACTCCGACCCGTTCGGACCGCTGTACTTCTGCCAGCTGTACTGCTCCGACAGCAGCCTGAACCTCTCGGGAACCGGCACGGCCGAGATCGACGAGAAGATCAAGTCCGAGGTCGAGACGCAGACGACGGCGGAGGACTGGACTGCCGCCACGATGAAGCTCGAGCCGGAGATCATCGCGGACACGTGGGGCGTCATCCCGCTCTACAACGGTCCGTCGATCTACACGGTCAAGGAGGGCCTGGCCAACCTGACCCCGGAGCCCTACGTGGGCCTCGATCTCTTCGGCGTCTCGCCCGTCGAGAACGTGGGCTGGGAGAAGTAATCCCCTCATCTGAGGCGGGGTCGGTGGTCTTCCACCGGCCCCGCTTTCTCGTGCGGTGCGCGGGCTGCGCACCTAGGCTGAGAGCGTGAGCGTCCAGATCGTCTTCGTGCACGGCATCCGCACGTCGGCCACCATGTGGCGTTCGCAGCAGGCGTTCCTCGACGCGCGGGGGTACGGGCACACCGCGGTCGACCTGCCGGGGCACGGCACGCGCATCGCCGAGGACTTCACGCTCCACGAGGCCCTGCACACGATCGATGCCGCCGTCCGCGATGCGGCGACGCGCGGACCGGTGCTGCTGGTCGGGCACTCCATGGGCGGGATCCTGTCTCTCGCCTACACCGGAGGCGGGGAGACGACACCGGTCGCGGGTCTGGTCGCGGCGTCGTGCACCGCGTTGCCCGTCGGTGCCGGGCTCGCCGCCTATCGCTGGCTCGCGCGCGCGATGGATTCGCTGCCCGACCGCGGACGCTGGCTCTCGGATCGTGTGCTCGACGCGACGATCCCCCCGGAGACCCGCGAAGACTTCGGCGCGGGCGGCTACGCGCTCGACGCGCAGGACATCGCCCTGGGCAGCCTCGCGGCGCTCGACCTCGCCGCGGCGGTCGCCCGCATCCGACTGCCGCTCTGGTTCGTCAACGGCCAGTACGACCAGCTGCGTCGCCACGAGACGCTTTTCTGCTCGCTGGCCCCTCAGGCCGAGCTCATCGTGGTGCCGCGCACCACGCATCTCGTCACGGCGATGCGACCTCGCGTCTTCAACGCCGTGCTGCAGCTCGCGATCGCGACCCTCGAGAACGAGAGCTCATGACCTCTGCGGCTGCCTCGCGAAGCCGGTGAGCACTCCGCCTGCGAGTGACAGCACCGCGGCGGCGGCGAAGACGAGCCAGAATCCTCCCGCCAGCGCCACCAGTCCCGCCCCGAGCACCGGACCGATCAGTTGGCCGAGAGCGGCCGTGACGTTCACGATGCCGAGATCGCGGGCGTGGTCCTTCTCATCGGGCAGCAGATCGGCGGCGAACGCGAGGCCGACGGTCGAGAACGCGCCGTAGCCGAGCCCCATGAGGGCGGCGGCGATCATCGTCATCTCGAAGGTCGGCACGAGCGCGATCGCCACACCGGATGCCGCCTGCACGACCGTGGCGATCACGGCGAGCCGGCGCCGGTCGCCCGTGCGGTCCGACAGGATGCCGGTGAGAACGGACGCCGCGACCACGAACAGCGTGTAGACGACGATGAGCAGCAGCAGGTTGTCCTGCGCCGTCGACGACGGCTGACCGAGTCCGTGCAGCAGGAAGAAGAAGAACAGCGCGGTCCCCAACGCATTGCCGACGTTGGTCACGAGGCGCCCGGCGAGCATCCACGCGAAGTCGCGATCGCGCAGCGAGGCGAGGGGTCGACGGTCGCGGGTCGTCGGCCGCACGGCTTCCGACGCGGAGGGATCGGGCAGCAGCAGGGCCACCGCAGTGCCGACCGCCGCGATCACGGCGGCGAGCAGCAGATACCCCGAGACGATGTCGAGCCCGAGGAGAACGACGAGGCCGACGCCCAGCACGATCCCGACCGCCTGACTCGACCCGACGGCCGCGGATGCTGCGCCCCGCTGGGTCGTGGGCAGTTGGTCCGCGATCATCGCGGTGAAGGCCGCCGACGACACCGCGACACCGATCGATACACCGACCCACGCCCCGCCGACCGCCCAGGGCCCCTCGGAGAAACCGGTGAGCACCAGGAAGGCCGCGGTCGTCCACACGCCCGCGAGCGCCCACGGACGCCGTCGAGGGCGCCCCGGTCGAGCACGATCCGACAGCGCCCCGGCGAGCGGTCCGGCGACGATCCCCGCGAGTCCGCCAATGCCGAGGACGAGCCCCGAGGAGACCACTCCCCGGATCCAATCGTCATCGGGGGTGTCGAGCTGCAGCGGCAGGAGGAGCTGCACGGGCGTGAGCTGCACGGTCCAGATGGCGAGCCAGGCGAGGGTGAACAGCGACATCCATCGCGCGCCGACCCGCGTCGCCGCGGTCATTGCACGCTCCGCTCGATCGCCACCGCGGTGCGCGTGCGGGCGATGGCGTCGCGGTACCAGTCGTACGAAGCCTTGGGCGTGCGCTCCCCCGTGGTGAAATCGACGTGCACGAGGCCGAAGCGCTGGGTGAATCCGTCGGCCCACTCCCAGTTGTCCAGGAGCGACCAGACCGTGTACTCCTCGACGGGAACGCCCGCGGCCATCGCCTCGCCGACCGCCGCGATGTGTTCGGCGAGGTAGTCGATGCGTTCGGCATCGTCGATGCGGACCGCGCCGTCGGACTCGGGGAACGAGGCGCCGTTCTCGCCGATGATCACCGGCGGCATGTGCGGATGCCGGCGATGGAGGTCGACGAGCAGATCGCGGAGCGCCCCGGGCACGATCGGCCACTCGGGGCCGAAACCGGTGACGGGCGCCCCGGGCGTCGGCACGATCTCGAACGGCAGTGGTCCCGCCGGATCGGCGGCGGTCACCGTCGTCGGGTTGTAGAAGTTGATGCCGTAGAAGTCGATCGACGCCGCGATGCGCGCGAGTTCACCGTCGAGCACGGGCATCGGCGGCAGGCCGAACGCCTCGAGGTCGGGGTACTCACCCGCGAGCAGGGGTTCGCTGAACAGTCCGTTGTGGAGCGTGTCGTACATGGTCGCCGCCACGAGGTCTTCCCGCGTTGCGGTGAGCGGCAGCACGCGGGTGTGATTGTTGACGAGTCCGACGGCCGTCGCGCCGCGCGACCGCAACGCCTCGGCGGCGTACGCGTGCGCCAGGAGCTGATGGTGGACGGTCGGCAGGGCGTGGAAGAGCAGCGGTCGAGCGGGGGCGAGCGCCCCGGTGCCGTACCCCTGCAGCGTGGTCATCGCCGGTTCGTTGAGCGTGTACCAGTGGGTCACCCGATCGCCGAGCCGATCCGCCACGATCGCGGCATAGTCCGCGAAGCGTTCGGCCGTATCGCGGACGAGCCAGCCGCCGTCGGACTCCACCGCGCTCGGCATCTCCCAGTGGTACAGCGTCGGGAACGGGGTCGCGCCGACCTCGAGCAGCGCATCGACGAAGCGGGAGTAGTGATCCAGCGCGGCGGTGCTGGCCGGGCCGCGCCCGTACGGCTGCACCCGCGCCCACGGAATCGAGAAGCGATAGCGATCGATGCCGAGGTCCGCCACCAGGGCGACATCCTCCTCCGGATGCCGATAGCTGTTGCAGGCGCGTTGCGGCGTCGAGGCGTCTCGCACCGCACCCGGCACATCGACGAAGTCGTCCCAGATCGAGCGCCCTCCCCCGTCGTCGGAGGGAGAGCCTTCGATCTGGATGGCGGACGTCGCCGCGGACCAGCGGAGACCTGAGGGCAGAACGGTATCGCGGGAAGCAGAACTCATGTCGCTCCTTGGCGTCTGTGTCGGGTGATCCTGATTCTGCACCCGGTACCGCGTTTCGCGCGACCGAGTTCCGCGATCGGCTCGTCGTGTACGACTCCGGACGCCACCCGAGAGGCGTCGTTTCGCGTGATCCGCCCGACTGCTGGTAGAGTTGCTTCTTGGCTTGCGTGTGGGTTCTTCCCTCACGACCGTCGTGCAGCAGCCCTCTTCTGCTGCCGGCACTCCGAATCACTCCTGTACAGAAAGCGTCCACACGTGGCAAACATCAAGTCGCAGATCAAGCGCAACAAGACCAACGAGAAGGCTCACGAGCGCAACAAGGCCGTGAAGAGCGAGCTCAAGACCCTCGTTCGTCAGACCAAGGCAGCCGTCGCCGCAGGCGACAAGGCAGCCGCCGAGGCCACCCTCAAGAAGGCCGCCGTCAAGCTCGACAAGGCCGTCAGCAAGGGTGTCCTGCACAAGAACCAGGCGTCGAACCGCAAGTCGGCCATCGCCAAGTCGGTCGCCGCTCTCTGAGCCAGCACCGCTGAGAAAGGCCCGTCCCGTTCGCGGGGCGGGCCTTCTTCCTGTCGGTGACGCGTGCAGGCTTCTCCCCTGACGCGACGGAGCGGAGTGGCGGACTACTCCTCGCCGAACGGGCGACGGGTGGCGATGACCGTCACCATGCGCTCGAGCGCGAAGATCGGGTCGCGCGATGCGCCCTTCACCTCGGCATCCGCCCGTGCCGTCGCCTGGATCGCGAGCCCGAGCGAGCGCTCGTTCCACCCGGCGAGATCGCGTCGTGCACGATCGACCTGCCAGTCCTTCATGCCGAGTCGCTGGGCGAGCTGACGGCTCGGTTCCCGGTTTCCCGCGACACGCGCCATGGTGCGCAGCTTCATCGCGAAGGCCGCGACCATCGGCACCGGATCGGCGCCCGACGACAGCGCGTGCCTCAGCGAGATGAGCGCCTCGCCGTAGCGACCGGCGATCGCCGTGTCGGCGACGACGAAGGCGGAGACCTCGACGCGGCCGCCGTAGTACTTGGTGACGATGTCGTCGGTCACATCACCCTCGACATCGCCGATGAGCTGCTGGCAGGCGGCGGCGAGCTCGGTGAGGTCGTCGGCGAAGGCCGAGACGAGCGCCCGCAGCGCCGAGGGCTGGATGCGCTTCTTCGCGGCCTTGAACTCACCGGCGGCGAAATCGACGCGGTCGCCGTCGCGCTTGATGGCGGGGCAGGCGATCTCGATGCCCTCGCCCGTTCCGGCGCGCAGAGCGTCGAGAAGCTTCTTACCGCGCACGCTGGCTCCGGTGTGCCGGAGGATCACGGTGGCACCGTCCTGCGGCTGGTCGAGGTACGACACGGCCTCCTGCAGGAAGGCATCGGAGCAGCGCTCGACGCCCGAGACCCTCACGAGCCGCGGCTCGCCGAAGAGCGACGGCGACGTCATGGCAAGCAGGGTGCCGGGTGCGTAGTCGTCGGCCCGGATGTCGCTGACCTCGAGGGCCGGGTCCTCCGCGCGCAGATAGTCGCGGATGCCGGCGATCGCACGCTCGGCGCAGATCTCCTCGGGCCCGGACACCAGCACGAGCGGGGCGGGACGCGGTTCTCGCCAGGAGACCTGGGGGATCTTCGACGGCTTGGCGGCGGTGCGGGAAGAGGATCGCGGAGCTGCCATGGATCCAGCCTACTCGGGGGCACCGACGTCGGATTCCGTCCAGACCGCGATCCGGCCGTCGTCGATCCCCAGCAGGATGCGTCCCTGTCGATCGGTGCGAAGGACGTGCGCCCCGACCGCCGTCAGCAGGTCGAGCGTCTCCGCGCGCGGATGGCCGTAATCGTTGTCGATGCCCGCGCTGAAGACCGCGATCGCCGGACGGATCGTCTCGTAGATCGCGGGATCCTGATCGGCACTGCCGTGATGGGCGACCTTGACCACGTCGTAGGGTCCCGCCAGACGGACGTTGCGCGCGAGCATCCGCTGCGCTTCGGCCGACAGGTCGCCGAGGTAGAGCGAGCGCGGCACGCCACCACCGGAGACCTCCATCACGACGCTCGCGTCGTTGCCGGAGGGGAACACCGCCGACTCGCGGAGCGGCCAGAGCACCCGCCAGGTCGATGCACCGAGCGTGCCGCGCATCCCCGCCATCGCCTCGGTGACAGTCGCACCAGCGGCCCCCAGCCCGTCGAGGATCAGCTGTTCCTCCGCCTCGACGACGGGTCCGTGGAGCACCTCGTCGACGCGTCCGCGCACGGCGTCCACTCCCCCGACATGATCGAGGTCGAAGTGCGTCAACACGAGGAGGTCGATGCGGTCGATGCCGAGCGACCGCAGGCAGTCGTCGAGCGGGCCCGGCTCCGGGCCGGTGTCGATCAGTGCGACTTCTCCTTCCGATCGCACGAGCAGCGCATCCCCCTGACCCACGTCGCACGCCGCGATCGACCAGCCGGATGGCGCCGCCATCGCCGCGAGCGGCCCCTGCAGAGCGAGATGCGCGCCGCCCAGCGAGAGTGCCACGATGAGCACCACCGCCGCGACGCGGTACGTCCAGGAGAACCACCGGCCTCGGCGGCCGCCGACGTCGCTCGCTCCTCGCCGCCCGCGCACGATGATCCCCAGGGCGGCGCTGAGCACCGCGACGAGCACGGCACTGCCGATGCCGGGAACCAGGGATGCCTGCGCGAGCGGCAATCGCGCGCTCACCGTCGCGGTCACCGAGATCCACGCGGCCGGCAACCAGGCGGATGCCGCGAGAAGATCGGCGAGCATCGGGATCGGTGCGGCGAGGCAGGCGAGAAGACCGATCACGGTCGCGATCGGCGCCGCGGGAGCGGCGAGCAGGTTGGCGGCGATCCCCACCAGGGACTGCTGCTCGGCGAACAGCGCGATGATCGGACCGCAGGCCAGTTGAGCTGCGAGGGGCACCGAGATCGCGAGAGCGAGCGGCTGCGGCATCCACCGAGCGAGCCCGCGCGCAAGCGGAGGCGCCAGCAGGATGAGCGCTCCCGACGCCGCGACCGACAGGGCGAACCCGGCCGTCGCGGCCAGCCAGGGGTCGGCGATGAGGATGCCGGTGGCGCACAGCGCGAGCATCCCCGCGCCGGCGCTCGGACGGCCGAGGAGCACCGTGAGCATCGCGACCCCGGCCATCACCGCCGCGCGGATCACACTGGGTTCGGGGGTCACCAGCACCACGAATCCGGCCAGTGCGAGAGCGGCGACGACGACCCGCAGACGGCGCCCGCCCCCGCACAGGGCCACGAGCCAGAACGCCGCCGCGACCACGATCGCGCAGTTGGCGCCACTGACCGCGGTCAGGTGGCTGAGGCCGCTGGTACGCATGTCGTCGTTCAGCGCGTCGGAGACCGCCCTGGTGTCACCGACGGCGAGACCGGGCAGCAACCCCGCACCCGGCTCGGGCAGGCGCGTCGCTCGCTCGATGAACGCGCTGCGCGCGCCAGCCGCAACCGCGAAGACACCCGAAGCCGGGCGCACGATCTCCGCCTCGCTCGCGAAGACGACGGCTGCCGAGCGCTCCCCCGGATCCGTCGCCTCCAGCTGCCCCGTCACTCGGATCGTCGCACCGAGATCGACCCCCTCGGCCGGCTCGACACCGATGCGCACCGGCGCCGAGACCGCTGCTGTACCTTTCGCCGATTCGATAGAGCGAGACTGCGCCTCGAACCAGAGGCGCCCGTCCTTCCCGACCGACGCCGACGACGACACGTCCGCGACGACCTCGACCGCGAACGCCTCCCGCTCGCGAACCGCCTCGCGCGCCGGCATGGCGAGGCAGGCTGTCGTCGCCACCGCGGCCGCCGCCGCGAGCACCACGATCACGAGTCCCCCGCGCTCCGCTCCACGAGTGCGGGAACACCTCACGACGACCCCGGCCACAATGGCCGCGAGCATGCAGGCCGTAGCCGCTGCGCCCGCGATCTGCGGGAGGAACACGCACAGCAGCCCCGCCGCCCAGGCTCCCCCGGCGATCGGCAGCAGTCGGAGGTCGCGTCGCCTCACACCCGCACGCCGTCGCGTAGACCCTCGAGCAGCTTCTCGCCGATGCCCGGCACGGCGAGGAGGTCGTCGACGGTCTGGAAACGCCCGTTCTCGTCGCGCCACGAGATGATGCGCTCGGCCAGCGCGGGGCCGATGCGCGGCAGGGTCTCGAGCGCCGCCTGATCCGCGGAGTTCAGGTCGATCCGGTCGTCGCCCGGAGCGGTCGACCCCGAGCCCGGAGCCGTGCCGGAACCCGGTTCGGGAACGGTCGCGCCGACGACGGGCACGACCACCTGCTCACCGTCGGTCACGATGCGGGCGAGGTTGATCGCGGCGAGGTCGGCCTCCTCGGTCGTTCCGCCGGCCGCAGCGAGGGCGTCGACGATCCGAGCATCGATCGCGAGCACGTACAGTCCCGGCTTCTCGACGGCGCCGAGGACGTGCACGTAGAGCTCCCCGCCCGGCGCGGTGGCGCCCGCGGCATCCGTCGCACCGGTCGACTCGTCACCGGTCGACTCGTCTCCGATCGACTCGTCTCCGATCGACACCGTCTCGACGGGGGCGGCCTGTCCGCGGAGGATCCCGAGCCCGACCGCGACCGAGAGCACGACGAGGGCGAGCACGACCGCCGCTCCGATGCTCAGGCGCAGGCGCCGGGGCGCAGACGGAGGATCCACGGGCGGAGCATCCACAGGCAGGGCGTCATCTGGAAGTGCTTCGGTCGGCGGCATCCGCCCACGCTAGGCCGCCCGATTCCGCTGGCCCGCACCGCTTCCCGCACACCGTGGACAACTCCGCACATCGGTCAGCCGTGCAGAACCACACCCGCCGGAACGCCGAGACCGCCGCCCGGCATCCGGACGGCGGTCTCGATCGAGAGAGCGGATCAGCCCGTGACGACGAAGCTCACGATCTTGGGCGCACGCACGATGACCTTGACGATCTCCTTGTCACCGATCGCCCGGATCACGCGCTCATCGCCGCGGGCGAGAGCCTCGAGTTCCGCCTCGCCGATGCGTGCGGAGACCTCCAGCTGAGCGCGCACCTTGCCGTTGACCTGCGCGACGGCGGTGATGGTGTCTTCGACCAGCAGCGCCGGGTTCGCCGAACGCCATGTCACGAGACCCACGGACGGCTCGTGTCCGAGGATCTCCCACATCTCCTCCGCCGTGTGCGGGGCGATGAGGTCGAGCATCACGGCGACGGTCTCGGTGGCCTCGCGCACCGCCGGGTCGGCAGCGCCGTTCGCACCGTTGTCGATCGTCTTGCGGATGGTGTTCACCAGCTCCATCAGGCGGGCGACGAGCACGTTGAACTTGGTCTGCTCGACGAGCGCCGGCGCTTCGGAGAGAAGCTTGTGCGTCGTGCGACGCAGCGTGGCGTCCCCGCCGTCGAAGACGACGTCGACCGGGCTCGAGACCTCGCGCGCGATGCGCAGCGCCCGCGACAGGAACTTCTGGGCACCCGTCGTCGAGACGTCGGCCCAGTCCTTGTCGTCTTCCACGGGCCCCGCGAACGCCAGGCCCACGCGCAGTGCGTCGGCGCCGTGCGCGTCGAGCTCCTCCTGGAAGAGCACGAGGTTGCCCTTGCTCTTCGACATCTTCTGGCCGTCGAGGAGAACCATGCCCTGGTTGATCAGGTTCGAGAACGGCTCGGTGAAGTCGATCAGCCCCATGTCGAACAGCACCTTCGTGATGAAGCGTGCGTACAGCAGGTGCAGGATCGCGTGCTCGACACCGCCGATGTAGGAGTCGACCGGAGCCCATCGTGCGGCCTGGGCGGGGTCGAAGGCGACCTGATCGCTGTTCGGCGACAGGAAGCGCAGGAAGTACCACGAGCTGTCGACGAAGGTGTCCATCGTGTCGGGGTCGCGCAGCACGGGCTCACCGGTGGCGGGGTCGACCGTGCGCACCCAGCCCTCGGCACCGCCCAGGGGCGAGGTGCCCTTCGGCTTGAGATCGAGGCCCTCGATGCTCGGCAGACGAACCGGCAGCTTGTCCTCCGCGACCGGGATGATGCTGCCGTCTTCGGCGTGCAGCATCGGGATCGGCGTTCCCCAGAACCGCTGACGCGAGATCAGCCAGTCGCGCAGACGGTAGTTCTTCGCGGCGCGACCGGTGCCCGAGGCCTCGAGCTGCTCGATCGCGCGGGCGATCGCGTTGCGCTTGGACAGGCCGTTGAGCTCGCCCGAGTTGATCAGACGCCCCTCACCCGTGAGCGCGATGCCCGTCGACGCGGGGTTCTGGTCGTCGAGGGCGCCGGTGTCGATCGGCACGCCCTCGTCGTCGACCTCGATGACCGGCATCGCTCCCGTGATGGGCGCCGTCGTATCGACGACGACCTTGACCGGCAGGTCGAACGCGCGGGCGAAGTCGAGGTCGCGCTGGTCGTGCGCAGGAACCGCCATGACCGCACCGTGACCGTAGTCGGCCAGTACGTAGTCGGCAGCCCAGATCGGCAGCTTCTCGCCGTTGACCGGGTTGATCGCGTAGCGCTCGAGGAAGACGCCCGTCTTGGGGCGATCCGTCGCCTGGCGGGCGATGTCGGTCTCCTTCTGCACCCCTTCGAGGTACGTCTGGAAGCGCTCGCGCACCTCGGCCGGAGCATCCGCCGCCAGCTCAGCGGCCAGGTCGGAATCGGGCGCGACGACGAAGAACGTGGCGCCGTGCAGCGTGTCGGGGCGCGTCGAGAACACGGTGACCGGTTCGTCACGGCCCTCGATACGGAAGTCGACGTCGGCGCCGACAGAGCGGCCGATCCAGTTGCGCTGCATCTGCAGCACCTTGTGCGGCCAGAAGCCCTCGAGCTGGTTGAGGTCGTCGAGCAGACGGTCGGCGTAGTCGGTGATGCGGAAGTACCACTGCGTCAGCTTCTTCTTGACGACCTCGTAGCCGCAACGGTCGCAGCGACCGTCGACGACCTGCTCGTTCGCCAGCACCGTCTGGTCGTTGGGGCACCAGTTGACGGCGCTCTTCTTGCGGTAGGCGAGACCGCGCTCGTGCATCTTCAGGAACAGCCACTGGTTCCAGCGGTAGTACTCGGGGTCGGACGTGTGCAGCACGCGCGACCAGTCGAACGATACGCCGTACGCCTGGAACCCGACCTTCTGCTGCGCGATGTTCTGATACGTCCACTCGCGCGGGTCGGCGCCCTGACGGATCGCCGCGTTCTCGGCGGGCAGCCCGAAGGAGTCCCACCCGATCGGGTTCAGGACGTTGTGCCCGCGATGACGCCAGAAGCGCGCCACGATGTCGGAGTACAGGTAGTTCTCGGCGTGCCCCATGTGCAGGTCGCCGGACGGGTACGGGAACATCGCGAGCACGTAACGCCGGGGGCGCGTGTCGTCATCGCCGCCGGTGAGGAACGTCTCGTTCTCCGCCCAGTACTTCTGCCACTTGGCCTGGATGGCATGAGCCGACGACGTCTCGTCCTCGGCGGGAGCGGTGGACAGGTTCTCAGACAACGAACGCACGACCAATCTGAAAGGAAAATCGGGATCAGTTCAGGATATCGGAACCCCAGGCCCCGGGCAGGACAGCGCCCAGCGCCGCGAGCGGCGCACGCGCTTTGGTCGCGACCTCGGCGACCTCGGCCGCGGCATCCGATCCCCAGGTGATCCCGCCACCGGCGCCGACGGTCGCCCGCTCGCCATCGATCACGATGCTGCGGATGACCATAGCGAGATCGACGGCGCCGTCGATTCCGATGTAGCCGAAGCATCCGGCGTAGATCCCGCGCGGACCGCCTTCGAGCGCGTGCAGGCGCGTCATGGCCGACAGCTTCGGGGCCCCGGTCATGCTGCCCGCCGGGAATGCGGCGTCGAGGAGTGAACCGACGGTCGCACCGGGCGCCGCCGTGCCGCTGACCGTGCTCACGAGCTGGTGCACCGCGGGATAGCTCTCCACGACCCACAGCCCCTCCACGCGGATGGACCCTGCGACGCAGACGCGGGAGAGATCGTTGCGCATGAGATCGACGATCATGACGTTCTCGGCGCGTTCCTTGGGGTTGACGGCGAGCTCGGCAGCGAGAGCGGCATCCTCGATCGGATCCGCGGATCGCGGCCGCGTTCCCTTGATGGGCCGCGTGCGGATGACGCCGTCCGCGGCGAGGAGGAACTGCTCGGGGCTCGCGCTCAGCAGCGCACGCCCCTGGATCCGAACGAAACCTCCATGGTGCGCGGGCGTTGCGGCGCGCAGTCGCGCGTAGACCGCGACCGCATCGCCGACACCGGTAGCCGAGAAGCGCGTCGTGAGGCAGAGCTGATAGGCGATCCCCTGCCGGATCAGGTCACGGCAGCGCTCGATGAGGCTCGCGTACTCCGCCGGTTCGTGCCGGGCCTCGGCCACGACACCGGCGACCGGCGCGTTCGGCAGGTCGGGAAGAGCGGATGCCGCGACCGCCGCCTCCTCGACGAAGGACTCCCACTCGCCGAAGTCTCCCTCGGTCTGCACCCACACCCGCCGACGCGCATGGTCGAACGCGGCGAAACGCTGCACACGCATCCACGACGCCCGGTCATCCGCGTCGCCGCCGTCGGTCGGGGCACCGGCCGCGGCCGCCCCGGTCTCGTAGTCGTGCCAGCCCACCCATCCGCCGCGGAACGGCGGTCGTTCATCGTCGGCCGCTCCCCCGTCGGCGGGAGCGCCGCGGACCTCCCCGAGCGCCACATCAGCGGGCAGCGCCGACGGCTCACCGACCCCGACGAAACTCCACCCGTTCGCCGTATCGAGACCCGCGTCGAGCCAGAACACCTCCGGCGACGAGGCCTCGAGAACACGGAAGACGTCGACGGGCTCGACCCAGACGGAAAGGGGACGAGCGGGTGGACGATGGGGCACCTTGTCAGCCTAGAACCTGGCCGCTCCCGTATTCTCGTGCTGTGGATGACCTCTTGACCTGGCTGTTCGAATTCATCCGTTCGATCGACCCCGTCACCCGCACTCTCATCGCCGGCGTCGCCGTCATGCTCGAGACCAGCGTCCTCATCGGACTCATCGTGCCCGGCGACACCGTCGTGATCATGGCCTCGATCGGCGTTCGAGGTCCGGTCGAGGCGACCGCGATGGTGATCGCCGTCGTCATCGGCGCGCTGATCGGCGAGAGCATCGGTTTCGCTCTGGGTCGCTGGCTCGGCCCCCGCATCCGCACGTCGTGGCTCGGGCGCCGGATCGGCGAGAAGAACTGGGTGCGTGCCGAGCGCTATCTGCAACGCCGCGGCGGAATCGCGATCTTCCTCTCGCGATTCCTGCCCGTGCTGCACTCGCTCGTGCCCCTCACGGTCGGCATGAGCGCCTACTCCTACCGGCGTTTCCTGGCGTGGACGGCTCCCGCCTGCGTGATCTGGGCGGTCGCGTACGTCAGTGTCACCTCTCTCGCCGCGCTGACCTTCGACGAGATGGTCGATCGCGTGCACTACGCCGGATACGTCTTCGTCGGCATCATCGTCGTCTTCCTCGTCGTGGTCTACCTCGGCAAGAAGCTCCTCGAGCGCTCGGAAGCCCGCCACCTCGAGGCCCACGACGCGGAACCCGAGGCGGACGTGAAAGACTGAGCCAATGGCTTCCGCACCCCCGGCGCCCCGGATCCACTGGTTCGCCCGACTCGAACACCGCTTCCATGTGTGGCGTGAAGTTCGTGCGCGCAAGCGGGGTCGCACCGCGACGGTCGTGCCGTTCCCGGGCTATGGCGGACCCGGCTGGGTGCGCGTCGTCGGGCGCGTCCTGATCGTGCCGCCGCAGCGACGCGGTAAGGACGGGGAGCTCGCGAGCATCCGCGGCTGGCGAAGCTTCGTCGGGATCCCGGTGAGTTTCGCGAAGGTCTCGGTGCACGTCGGCGACACGGTCCACCAGGTCGTCGCCGACCGCGGCGGGGTGGTGGACGCCGTGATCCACGCGGATCTCGATGCCGGATGGCAGACGTTCCGCGTGTCGACGGAAGAGCAGGAGCCGGTCGAGGCGACCGCCTTCGTCGTCGGCGAGTCCACCACGTTCGGGGTCGTCTCCGACGTCGACGACACCGTGATGGTGACCGCTCTGCCGCGTCCGTTCATCGCGTTCTGGAACTCCTTCGTGCTCGACGAGCACGCCCGCATCCCCGTGCCCGGCATGGGCGTGCTCCTCGACCAATTGCTGCGCCAGCATCCGGGCGCTCCGATGGTGTACCTGTCGACCGGCGCATGGAACATCGCGCCGACGCTTCGCCGCTTCCTGAGCCGCCACCTCTTCCCCGCGGGTTCCATGCTCCTCACCGACTGGGGCCCCACGCACGACCGCTGGTTCCGCAGCGGCCGCGAGCACAAGCTCACCAACCTGCGTCGGCTCGCCGACGAGTTCCCGCACGTGCGCTGGCTGCTCATCGGCGACGACGGGCAGCACGACGAGGCCATCTACTCGACCTTCCTCGAGGAGCATCCCGATTCCGTCGCCGGCGTGGCGATCCGTCGTCTGCTCCCCGCGGAGGCCGTTCTCGCCGGTGGGCGCACGGATGCCGAGCCGCACGGCGACGAGGACGTGCCCTGGGTCAGCGCCGAGGACGGCGCCGGGCTCCGCGACCGGCTCGGCGACGCCGGCATCCTGGACTGACATGCCCCTCCCCCTGGACGAGGTCGACTGGCGCGCGCGGGAGCACGCCCACCAGGAGCGCGCCGACGCCCTGACCGTCGAGCACCGCTCGCGCGCCGCGGCCGGGGAGAAGCACCCCGTGTGGGACTTCCTCTTCACCTACTACTCGTACAAGCCCGCGCAGCTGCGTCGCTGGCATCCCGGCGCGGGCGTCGAGCTCGCCGGCGCCCCGGAGCGCGCGGGCTGGCGCTGGTACGCCGAGGGATCGGCGCCCGACAGCGTCGTGCCCGATGCTCCGGCCTTCGCGCGCGAGAAGCCGGAGCTCGCGGGACTCGTCGAACGGATGCTGCGCCGCACCGCCTCACGCCCCGGACAGTTCGGCTGCTTCGGTCTGCACGAGTGGGCCATGGTCTACCAGGCGGACGAGCACCGCCATCCCGTGCCGCTCCGGCTGGGACGAGAGGGCACCGACGCGGTGGTCGAGGCGCACGATCTGCGCTGCACCCACTTCGATGCCTTCCGCTTCTTCACTCCCGAGGCCGTGCCCCTCAACCGCTCGGCGCTCACGCGCGAAGAGCAGCCGCTGTTCGAGCAGCCGGGCTGCCTGCACGCGGGGATGGACCTCTACAAGTGGGCGACCAAGCTCGGACCCCTCGTTCCCGGCGACCTGCTGCTCGATGCGTTCGAGCTCGCGCGCGACATCCGCCTGCTCGACATGCAGGCCGCCCCTTACGACCTCTCGGCCTGGAACGTCGAGCCGGTGCCGATCGAGACGAGCGAGGGCAAGGCGGAGTACGTGCGCCGCCAGCGGGTCTTCGCCGACCGCGGTGCGGCATTGCGCACGGCGCTGCTCGACGCGTGGCTCGGCGATGCGGAGACCGCGGCCGCGTAAGGCGAGCTCAGCCGGCGGGCGTGCAGTCCTCGCACACCGACCAGTCGGCCGTATCCGCGGCCAGCTCGAGGCGCAGCTCCCTGACGCGGGTCGCCGCGTCGGCAAGTCGCTCGGCCGGCAGGTCGCCGGACTCCACGGCGGCGACCAGTCCCGCGACCATCCGACCGGCGGTCTCGGGCGTTGACCCCGCGATCATGAGCACGAGGTCGTTGCCCGCGGCGATCGCGGCGACGCCGTTCGCCACCGGATCCGCGTAGGCGGGGTCGCCCGACGAGAGCAGCATGCCCAGATCGTCGGTCACCATGACGCCCTCGAAACCGAGTTCCTCGCGAGCGATCCGATGCCACTCGGCCGACATCGACGCGGGCGCGGGATCGACCGCGGTGTAGGCGAGGTGTCCGAACATCAGCAGCGAGGCACCCGCATCGATCCCGGCGGCGAACGGGGGCTCGTCGGCCGTGCGCCACTGCTCCTTCGACATCGGCGTCGTCGGGATCGCGTGATGCGAATCCCCCTCCGCCGCTCCGTGTCCCGGGAAGTGCTTGAGGGTCGAAGCGAGGAACCCCTCCTGCGCCGTCGTCGCCGCCGTGACGCGCTCCGAGGCCGACGACGGGTCGGTGCCGAGAGCCCGCCCGTAGATGAAGGATGCGGAATCCGCGGTGACGTCGGCGACGGTGCCGAAGTTGACATTGACCCCGGCGCGGGCGACCAGTGAGGCCCGTGCCGTGAAGGCATCCGTCGTGTCCTCCACCGGCGCGGACTTCAGGGTCGTCGATGCCGCGAACGCGTCGGACGGCAGACGCGAGACGATCCCGCCCTCCTGGTCGATCGCGATCAGCGGAGGAAGCGACTCGTCGACCGTCAACGCGGAGGTGAGCGCGCGCAGCTCCGGCTCGGTGGCGGGGATGTTCGACCCCATCAGGATGAAGCCGCCGAGTCCCTGCTGCATGTACGCGTGGAGAGCCGCGGCATCCGTCACCGGGATGTGTCCCATCACGACGCTCGCCGCCTGCTTGGTGACGCTCATGCCGCGCACCTCGGCCTCCGCGCGCGCAGCGGGACCGAGAGTCGCGGGGGTCGCGGCACCCGTCTCCAGACGAAGAGCGGCCGGCCGCGGGGTCTCCGACGGCGTCTGCGCCGCCGCGGGTGCCGGGGGGGGGGGGAAGGAGAGGGGGGGGGGTCCCTGTGTGGGGAGGGAGGGGAGTACGCCGCCTCCACACCCACAAGAAACGCACGAAAGCAGTCACCGGTGTT